>DBFXIC010000196.1:0-9277 GCA_048455095.1 Anaeromassilibacillus sp. | reverse complement strand
GTGTTGCTTTATTTATGATTGGATTGTATAATATGGTTCAAGAACGTTAGTCGAAATTAGATATTCTATCCAACGAATGAATTTTTCTCTTCGCTTATGGAAAAATTTTGTGTGAGTGACACACGAATTTTCAATAAGGTTATTCTAAAGGGAAGGAGATGAAGCCACACAAGGGGTTGCAGCCCCTCGTTTGGTCGGGATTGCCAGACCAAGCAAAAGCTCTTTGGCGAGGATACAAATTCTAGTAAGTTTTGAGAAGGAGGACCCAATGAAGAAAGAAGGAAAAAAGCAGGCCAGGCGCGTTACATCGCTGGTGTTGGCATTTGCGTTGGCTTGCAGCACATTCAGCGGCATGGCCACCATTGCTTCCGCCGTCCCGGTCAATCCGGAATTCGCTGGCGAACCGTGGTACAATGACCTGCAAACATTCGAAATCAACCGTGAGCCGGCCCATGCGCAGTTCATCCCATATGAAAGCGCAGCGAAAGCTCTGGAAAACGAGGCGTCCGCGCTGGACGAGGACGAGCCTTCCGCATATTATCAGAAGCTGACAGGGACCGAATGGGATTTTGCCTTGGTAAAGACCCCTGCAGAAGCAAAGAAGATCGGGGATACTTGGCTGAAAGAGACCATCAGCGAGAAAGATCAAGCGGAGTTCAATAAGGAATATGTGCCGCAGAGCTGGCAGACCTATCGCGACGAGCGCGGGGACTTTAAATATGATTCCCCCATTTATACAAACCAGCAGTATCCGTGGCAAAACTTTGAAGATAGGAACGATTCGGCGAACGCATATGCAGCCACCGTGTACAATCCGGTCGGCTACTACCGCACGACTTTTCAAACGCCGGAAAGTTTTGACGGCCGCCAGACCTTTATCACGTTTGAGGGTGTGGAGTCCGCTTACTATGTCTATGTGAACGGTCATGAAGTCGGCTATTCCGAAGACAGCTACACAGCGCATGACTTTAATATTACGCCGTATTTGAATGCAACCGGCGAGGACAATACCCTGGCGGTCAAGGTATACCGCTGGTCCGACGGAAGCTTCCTGGAGAACCAGGATTTCATCCGCATGAGCGGTATTTTCCGTGATGTTTACCTGTCCTCCAAGGACGATGTGGAACTGCGCGATTTCTTCGTACATACCACATTGGATGACAAAGAGGATATGATCAACTCCGACGCGACCCTCGCGCTGGACGTGGACGTCAGAAGCCTCGATCCGGCGGTTTCCGGCGACTACACGGTCACGGCAACCCTCCTGAATATGGACGACACAAAGATCGGCTCCATGGACATCCCGGTCGAAGGCGTTGCAGCCGCTCCGGCAGAGTTCACGGAGATGATCGACACCACCGGAACCCGCGCAACGGGCAGCATGAAGGTGGAGAACCCGAAGAAGTGGTTTGCGGACACCCCGAACCTCTACAAACTGCTGATCGAACTGAAGGACAGCGAAGGCAGCGTCATTGAGACGGCCTGCCAGCGCGTCGGCTTCCGTGAGGTCAACAAGGTGATCATCAACGATGCGAACCAGCAGCAGATGCAGATCAACGGCGAAAAGATCGTTTTCCGCGGCACCAACCGCCACGAGACGGATCTGAACAAGGGCCGCGCAATCGAGAGGGAAGAGATCGTCGGCGACCTGATAATGATGAAGCAGTTCAATGTGAATGCGATCCGCACCTCGCATTATCCGGAGAACAAGCTCACCTATGATCTGGCGGACGAACTGGGCCTGTATATTTGCTCCGAAGCGAATATTGAGTCCCACAGCGACCTGGCTTCCGCAAATCCGGTGTTCAATAACATGGTTCTGGATAGAACGAAGACCATGGTGGAACGCCTGAAAAACCATTCCTCCATCGTAATCTGGTCCTTGGGAAATGAAGCGACCTATGGTAGCATTGGAACCAGTCGCGAAGACTATTGCTTCCGCATTTCTTCTGACTGGATTCTTGCTAGAGACCCAAGCCGTATCAGAAAGTACGAGCGCGACAACAACGGATATAAAATTAATACGGAAGATCCCATGTCGACGGATTACCGAGACCAGTGCCTGGTAGATATTTTCAGCGTGCAGTATCCGGGTCAGGGCGGTGCAACGGGGTATGCGCAGGGAAGTGCAAATAAATTCCCCTACATCTGGTCCGAATACGCGCACTCCATGGGCAATGCACTGGGCAGCTTTGACGAGTATTGGAAAGAAGTCCGCAACAATGAAAATGTACAGGGCGGCTTCATTTGGGACTGGATCGATCAGTCGATCGCTACCCGCTTCCCGAAGAACACCAATTACCGTCAGCTGCAGGATTCCAAGACCGGTGTGTTGAGTTCCACGCAGATCACCGACATGGACGGCAACTTCGGCGAAGGCCGCAACGGAACATTGGCGGCGAAGAAACCGGTCTTTATGCCCGCGAAGGCAGAACTGAATGCCAACAGCAATGAAGGCATCACGCTGGAAGCCTGGGTCAAGCCCAGCTCCATCCCCTCCAGCGATCAGGCGATCATCTCCAAGGGCGACAATAGCTACAACCTGAAGTACAGCGCGGCCAACGGCGGCAAGCTGGAGCTCTTTGTCAACGGCTGGTCCGCCGGCACGCTGACCGTGCCGCTGCCGGACGATTATGTCGGCAATTGGCATCATCTGGTCGGCACCCTGAACAACGGTGTTTATACCATCTATATCGATGGCAAAGCGGCTGGAAGCAAGACGGTCAACGTCTCCAAGCCGTATGACAACTCCCTGTCCTATGGCCTGGCGGTCGGCAACGATCCGCAGTATACGAGCAGAGCATTCAGCGGCCTCATCGACAGCGCCCGCGTTTACAACCGCGCTTTGACTGCGGAAGAAGTGGCGGCCGCGTTTGAGGGCAACCGTATTGCTGTCTCCGACAACAGCGTCGTATTCGCAACCGACTTTGCAGAGGACGACTTTGCGGTCACCGGCGGCACCAATTATCCGGAAGAGGGCTACTTCTGGGGCTACGGCGGCGACTGGATCGACGCGAGTGTCAACTCCAACTGGTTCTGCGGCAACGGCGTTGTCAATGCGGACAGAACCGCCAGCCCGAAGCTCTATGAAGTCAAGAAGGTACATCAGGAAGTCAGCTTCTATGACGACGGAAACGTGGAAAATGGCGACGTCCGCATCGTCAATGAGTTCCTGAATACGAATCTTGAGAATTATGACATCACTTGGGAACTGAAGGAAGATACCACGCTGCTCAACAGCGGCAAACTGGATCTCCACACCGCTCCGCAGACGGAGGAAACCGTTCACATCGATCTGGGGATCGATCCGGATGCGGTCAAGGAAAGTTCCGATTATTTCCTGACCTTCAGCGTCAAGCTGAAGGAAGACACCGCATGGGCGGAAGCGGGTCACGAAGTGGCTTATGAGCAGTTCCAGCTGGAATTCGATCCGGCGGTGAAAGCCGAAGTGCTCAGCGTCAGCAAGATGAATCCGTTTACTTCCGTGGAAGGCCTGGAGGACGACGCGGATACGCTGATTGCCACCGGCGCAACGGATCAGGGCGAGAACTTCAGCATTACCCTGGATAAGACCTCCGGCCTCATCACGGATTATACCGTGGGCGGCGTCAAGATGATCGACCAGGGTCCGGAGCTCAACTTGTGGAGAGCGCCGATTGACAACGACGGCAATCTGTTCAGCAAAAATCTGTGGAACGCGGGCGATCTCACGAACGTGAAGGTCAGCGTTTCCAAGCCCGACAATGCAGAGAGCAGTGAAAAGGTCCTGCTGGTTTCTGTTTCGGGAGACTCCCATGTGAATGCTGTCAACAGCATCGACTACAAATTCTACAGCAACGGCGACATCATTGTGACAAACAGTCTGCTTCCGAACGCCAATTTGGGCCAGATCCCGCGTGTTGGCGTAAAGATGGAAGTCAATGAGGCCCTCCAGAATATCGAATATTATGGCCGCGGCCCCACAGAAAACTACAGCGACCGCAATTCCGGCTCCCTCGTCGACGTGTACAGCACGGACGAGACGGGCAAGAACCTGACGGTTGACGGACAGGAATTCAAGTATCTCCATCCGCAGGAGTATGCAAACCGCACAGATGTCCGTTGGACTTCCCTGACGGATGACAACGGCAACGGTCTGCTGATTGTTCCTGAGAAGCCGATGGAAACCAGTGCAACCCGCTATCAGCCGGAAGCAATGGGGATCGGCGACCATGGAACGGGCGCGAGCTCTAAGGGCAGACATATCTATCAAATCGAAAAGGACGACAGCATTGTCCTCACGATCGATGAAGCGCAGCGCGGCCTCGGCAACAACAGTTGCGCGGGCAGCACGGCACTGGGTCAGTTCCGCGTGGACGGCAGCGTCAACCACACGCATTCCTTCCGCATTGTTCCTGTCACCAGCTCGGTTGACAAGATGGCGGAGAGCAAGCTGACCTTTGATACCACGTTTAACGTAATCGGTCAGGTTACCATCAACGGTATGAAGATGGTGGACTTCGATCCGGTTAAGACCGAGTACGACCTGGCTTATATGCCCGGCCAGATTATCGGCGTTCCGATGATCGAGGTTGAAAAGGCGTACGAAGGCGCGGGCACGGTGGAAATCCAGCAGGCAGAAGGCATTCCGGGAACGGCGTACATCACTGCCACGGATATCTACGGTGTGACGAAGGTTTACACGATCAACTTCTCCACAACCAACGCGGTATACGCCAGCGATATGGACTGGATGGTCGATCTGGGCGGATACTATGACAACCAGAGAGATACCGCTCCGAATGGCGGCGTCATCAGCCTGAGGGTGGACGGCGTCGAAACAACGTTCAATAAGGGCATCGGCGTGCATGCCCCCTCCACGATTACGATCAATATCGAGGACAGAGGCTATACCAAGTTCCAGGCGATGGTCGGCATCGACAAGGCGCAGCGCGGGAACCCGAACTCCAACCTGGAGTTCCGCGTCTGGTTTGACAACGACAGCGCGAATCCCGCATTTGCCAGCGGCGCGATGACCTCCAACATGAATGCCAAGCAGATTGATGTGGACATTCCCGCAAACGCAAAGAAGATCACCCTGTACACGGATATGCTGGGCCAGGACTACAACGACCATGCGGACTGGGCGGAAGCCAAGTTCATTGGCGGAACGACCGAGCCGCAGGAAATCGTCAGTGTGGACCCGATCGAAGCAGTGGAAGTTCCGGTCGGCACCAGCTTTGAAGCATTGAACGAGAAGCTCCCGTCTGTTGTGAAGACCAATCTGAAGAGCGGCAGCCCGGCATACCTGCCTGTCGTTTGGGAGCAGGGCAACTATGACGGCGATAAGGCCGGCACCTATACTCTGACTGGCACGATGACTGTTCCGGAAGGCGTTACCAACAATGCGGAGCAGCCGACCATCGATGTCATCGTTACCGGTGGCGATACGCCTATTCCGAATCCGTCCAAGCTGGTTGTAAACTACAACGGCGCGAATGTGAAGCTCACAATCGACGGAAAAGCACAGACCCTCGCAGACATTCTCGGCTCTTATCGCAGCGATGCAGAGGCCGGAACGGAACTGGAATTGGTCTTTAAGCCCGCAGCGGCCGGCCGTTTGATCCAGTCCGTGACAATCGACGGTGTGGAAGATGCTTCCTTCACCGGCGGTGAGTCCTATACCTACACCCTGACGGTCGGTGAAGAGGATGAAACAGTGGATCTCCACTTTGCCGTTACCGACAGAACCGTCCTGAACAGTGTGATCAATTATGCAAATGATCTCGTAAAGAAGGGTGTTCTGGAAGATGAAGACCGTCTGGAAGAGGTCAAGGAGCTGTTCAAGACCCGCCTTGATGAGGCTGTGGCGGTGCAGGAAGATTACTCTGCAACGCAGGCCGAGATCAACGACGCATGGTCCAACCTGATGGATGCGATCCACGTGATCGACTTCAAGAAGGGCGATAAGACTGAACTGGCGGCCCTCATCAAGGTCGCGAAGGAAATCAAGGAAGACGGATTCACCAGCGACAGCTGGGCCGAATTCCAGAAGGCTTTGGCCGATGCGGAGAAGGTCAATAAGGACGACGACGCAATGGCGGATGAAATCAAAGAAGCCTATGATG
Source organism: Anaeromassilibacillus sp. (assembly GCA_048455095.1). Taxonomy (GTDB): domain Bacteria; phylum Bacillota; class Clostridia; order Oscillospirales; family Acutalibacteraceae; genus Anaeromassilibacillus. The sequence continues at coordinate 3,170 of DBFXIC010000196.1, read as the reverse complement.
CCCTCCATGCAGCAATGGAAGAGCTCAAGCTTTCCGCTGCAAAAGATCAGCTGAATGTCGTCATCGAGAAGGCCAAGGAAGTCCTGAATAACCTTGATGCTTACAGCAATACCAAGGAAGAAAAGGACGCCCTGCAGGATGCGTATGACAAGGCAGTCGCAGTTTATGAAGATGCAGACGTGACGCAGGAAGAAGTGACGGCTGAGACGTTGAACCTCAACGATGTACTTTCGACCATGCGTTATGTCCCGAACAGAGACGTTCTGGCAGAGCTCGTGAAATCCATGGGCAACAAGGATCTCAGCAAGTACACCACGGCTTCGGCAAAGGCATTTACAGAGGCTCTCAATGCTGCAAAGGCCGGTTTGGTGAACCCGAACCTGACGGAGAAGCAGGCAAAGACTCTGATTGCCAATGTGGAAACAGCTGAAAAGAAGCTGGAGACTCCTTCCAAGAAGACGCCTTCCGGCGGTTCTTCCTCCAGCAAGAAGCCGGCCGCAAGTACGAGCGGCGAAGGCACTGCGGTAGCGGTGATCTCCGGTGCAGCTTCTGTTGCGAAGACAGCATCCGTGATCTCTGATACAACGGTCAACTTCACGATGAAGAGAGGCAGCGCATACTGCTTCAAGATGACAGTGGTCAACGGCAGCGCGGCCACACCGAGCTTTACCGTCGGCAACGGCAGCGTGCTCAAGACGCAGTTCGTAGCTAAGATTGGCAACGAGTACTACTTCCGCGTGTACGCGGTTGGCGCACCGGGCAGCAGCACGGGCGTCTACACCACGATGCCGGGAGAGGCTGCACAGCAGCACTGCACTGTGACCATCGGATAAATTCTTCTCTAGGAACATCGTGCAATTAGACCTGGTTTAACAGGATACAAAGCGTTTTGCTTTGGTGCTGTATTCCAAATTCATCAGCAAATGGGACCTCCGGTCATTTGGCCGGAGGTCCTTTTTTATATTTTGTGTGTATGGGTGGCCGCTCGCCAACTACAAGAAGGGCTATTTTATGTATGGTTTCATCCGGCGGTAAAAAATTTCAGTGATACGATAAGGATCGGTTTGTCACAGGTCAATCATTTTTCCCATCCGCTATTTTGAAGGAATTTATTTTAATGTTTCAACTTTTTGTTGCTAGAATTGTATTGATTCGCTCAAAAAACTTCTTTATAATGGAACGAGGACAGCAGAAAAGACAAAATTTTATAAATGATTCGAAATATGCAGAAAACAGACTGCTGTTTTAAATATTTTTCATGGAGAAGAATATATGAAATATTTTTTTGCAGCATTGGGGATGATTTTTGCATTGCTGCTTGCGATGGTGGGATATACTTATTTTTCCGATATGAATCCGGCGGAAAGCATGGCAGCATCCGAGGAACCCCGTGCACATATACAAATGATTACCCAGAGTTCCAATGAACACTTTTGGTCCACCTTTAAGCGCGGGGCAAAAGAGGCCGGAGCAGAAGAAAATGTCTATGTGGAATTTGCAGACGTATCTACAAAGGATCCGGAGCTGATTGCCGAGGCGGCAGAGCAGGCGGTCTATGCATCAGTGGACGGCATTGCCCTACAGGCGGCAGACGAAAAACGCACCTCAGAAGTCCTATTGCAGGCAGAACAGGCGCAAATTCCCGTGCTAACTTTTGAGAGCGATCTTTTTCCAACGACGGATGTGCCGACGGTCGGCTCCAACAGCTACGATGCGGGCTATTCATTGGGACAGATGGCAATACAAGCCTGCGACGGGCATGCAACTGCAGTGATCCTTGTGGAAAGTGCGGCGGGAAGCCCTGCTTCCTCTTCACGGAATTTGAAATTGCAGGGAATTCTAGACGCCCTTTCGGACGAGCCTGGCGTTGAGGTCGCCCAGGTATATCCCGTGGATGTGGACAGTTTTGAGGTGGAGAAGCGCACAAACCGGATTCTGACAGAACTTCCGGACGTTGACCTGATTTTATGCGCAGGGGAAACCAGCACGCCGGGCGTAGCGCAGGTGTTAGTAGACGCCAACCGCGTGGGCGAGATTTGCGAAGTCGGTTATGGCGCAATGCCCCAGACGCTGGATTATATTGAACGCGGTGTAATCTATGGATCGGTTTGTCCGGACGCCTATCAAATCGGCTATCAATCCGTCAAACAGCTCTGCGGCATCCTGGACGGCCGTTCGGTCAGCAATGCCTGTAATACGGGCATGTATACGGTCACCAAACAGAACTTAGAGGATTTTAGAAGGGAAACCGCCCAGCAGAATCCATCCTGACGGAGGTGTGCAAGAGATGAAGCAGGCCAGAACTGTCCGTTATAGGACCAAACTGGTAGCATTTCTGCTGCTCTCCATCGGAATTACCATGCTGTCGGGCCTGTACACCTATCTCTCCGTGCAAAATCTGATGAGTGACAGTGTGGAGATCTTTCAAAAAAATTATCAGTTGGCCAATGCATACAAGGAAGTCATCTTGATGCAGCAGGAGTTTGAAACGTACTTTTCCACCAGCAGTTCAGATAGTCTGGTCGCCTTCTACAACCATTCCGCAGCGGTCGGTAGCAATACAGAGGAGCTGCGCAAAACCGCCTCCTATACGGAGCGCGGCGTGCGAATTAAAAACGTCTCCAATATGATGGATCACTACATCCGGAAGGCGGACGACGCCATTCGCGCCAAAAGAGGGCGCATGGTAGACAGCTATACACAGGGATACGCGGATACTGTCAAAGAAAATCGTTTTATTACACGATATATGGAAAAGATCATGAGCAGCGACCTGATGGGCAGTTCGGAGCGGTATGCGGCAATCAGCCGGGACGTCGAGCGGCTGACAATGCTTAACAATCTGTTGATCGCAACGGTGGCCGCTCTGATGACCATTGCGGTCGGCTTCTTCAGTGCGGAGGTCACCCGCCCGCTTACCCAGCTGGCTTCTTACGCCCAGGAGATTTCCGGAGGCAACTTCGACGTGCAGATCCCGGAGAACCACACGAGTCGCGAGGTCAGCGTTTTGTACCGCACGTTCCAGCTGATGGCGACCAACATCAAGGAACATGTGGAACAGCTTCGGCAAAAACAACAGATCGAAAACGCCCTGAATGAGCAGCGGCTGAACAACCTCAAAATGAAAAACGCATTGCGCGAATCCGAACTTTTGGCACTTCAGTCCCAGG
>DBFXIC010000195.1:0-12917 GCA_048455095.1 Anaeromassilibacillus sp. | reverse complement strand
CTTCAAAGGTGAGAAGGAAGTTCCTTCTGCCAGAAGGAGTTGGAGGCTTAACTTGGCTCTATCTATGTAGGAACAAATTAACCTTATAAATATATATAATGTTGTTATAGAGTGATTCAATGTAAAACAGCTGTAAAGAGGGGATGGAAATCCATGACGGATAAAGAACTGCGAAAATTGAATCGGACAGAGCTTTTGGAACTGCTGATTGACAGCGAGAAAAGAAATGAAGAGCTTCAGGCAGAATTGGAACATCTGCGTGAAGCAAAGTCGGAGCGCCAAATCCGATTGTCCAATGCCGGTTCCATTGCCGAAGCAGCATTGGAGATCAACGGGGTGCTTCAGGCAGCGCAGGCAGCCGCGGACCAGTATCTGGAAAGCATTGAGGAGATGCGCAAAGAAGCACAGATGGAATCGCAGAGGATGCTGGATGAGGCAAGGGCAAAATGTGCAGCTATGGAGGAGAAGGCCCGGCGGGAATGCGAAGCGCTGGTGGCGGATGTCCAGAACGGTGTATTCCAGGCGGCGCAAGCAGCCGTGGATCAATACATGAAAAATATTCAAAGTATGAAGACGGATGCGCAGCTTCATATGGAGCAGTTGCTGAATCACACGGTTTGTAGCGATTTTAGCCAGGAAGAAGCGGATATTTTGTCGGCGTTGGAATGCGCAGGTTTTTCGGACGACGACAGAACAGCCCTACAGGAAGTACTGGAAAAGACCACAAAAGATGTGAGCGAGGTTCATGATGAAGCAACAGAGGACAGTCCCGACTTTGACGCAGCTCGAATTGGAGCTGAAACGGGTACGGCATAAAAGGGAATACCGAAGGACCCTGCGCGGAACCATTTATGTCCTTGCAACGGTCGCTGCAATCGCAGTTCTGATTGCAACACTCTTCATGCCGGTTTTGCAGGTATATGGCACCAGTATGGAACCGACGCTAAAAAACGGGGAAATGGTGTTGGCTCTTAAGGGAAACAGCTTCCATAGGGGAGATGTCGTAGCCTTTTATTACAACAATAAAGTTTTGCTTAAGCGTGTCATCGGGACAGCGGGAGATCAAATTGTTATCCGGGATGACGGCGCTGTACAGGTCAATGGCGAGATGCTGGATGAACCGTATGTTATGGAAAAGAGTTTGGGAGAATGTGATATCGAATTTCCCTACCAGGTGCCGGAAAATCGGATTTTTGTCATGGGGGATCACAGAGCGACCTCTGTTGACAGCCGTTCTACAAGCATCGGTTGTATTTCGGATGAATTTATCATTGGCCGGATTGTTTTCCGGTTTTGGCCGGTAGGTGAACTGGGAACAGTCAATTGATTCTCATTATTAGGGAAGGATGGTGAACCGCGTGCAGAACAATCTGGGGCAGAAAGTAGAATCTTACTTAAAAGCGCATGGGAAAAGAAGACGTGGTTACGCAATCCTTTTGGTGTTATCGCTCCTAATCACCTTCTATGTCGACAGTAAGCTCCTGTTGCCGGCGCTCAGCATGACGGAGGGGCCGATCCACGTGGAAGCAGAGGTCGAACAGGCGGGACGCGGCGAGATCATCCCCGTCTATGTTTCGGCGGAGGCGCCGGAGGGGGAAGAAGAGACCGCTTTTGTGTTGAAGACCATGAGCACAGGCGGCGGGCTGTCGGATGAATATCAATTCAGCGGCACGGACGTCTGCATGATAGAGACCGAAGAGGAGACACAGTTGGAGCTGCACCGGGAGATATCCGGAAAGGGAGAAGCCAGTTACTGGTTCAAACTCCTCCCCAAAGAAAAAGTAAGCTTTACATTGCATTGTATATCCGATGCTGAGGTCGAGGACGGTATAGAAATTAGGAATGAGGAACCCTCCGAGACGCCGGATGTATCTGAAGAAGAATACGACGAGGAATACGATGAAGTGAAAGATTCCACAAGCCCACGGGAAGAGGCCGCGGTGGAAGAACGGCCGTCCGATGGTATGGTGGAAGAACCGCTTGCAGAGGATTCCCAAGAGGAAGATTTTATCCCTGATACGATGGACGGAGAACCGGCCGAATCGGAAGAGGAACAAATTTCTTCCGAGCTGGATGAACCGTTGAATGAACAGCCAGACGACCTGAATGAAACGCCGGATACCGGCGAGGATTCTACATCTGAGGATGAACCGGAGCTGGAACTGCCTGCCGCGGAGCCGGACGAGGACGTAAAGGATTCCACCTTCACTGAGCCTATGGAAAGCGAAGAGGCAGAACAGGCTGACGGACAACAGCAATTGACATTTTGTGCCGCATATGCTGGTTCCCTGGAAAAAGCCCTTGAAATGTCGCAGAGGCAACCCAATCTGTTGACGCTGACATGGATGGACGGCCTACAGGATGTTGTTTTGACCGCGGAGACTGGGGATGTAACAGTATCTGTCACCGGTCCGCAGAGCTCCTTCCCGAAAGCGTCTTCCGGAGCGCTTACCCTCGCGGTGGAAGAACTGGAACCCTCTGTGAAGACGGATGCTGCGTTCCAAACGCTGGAAGATGCGGTGAAGGAAAACAGCACAGCGGCGGATGAGCAGCGCCTGTTCGACATCCGTCTGCTGGATGGAGATATAGAGGTGGAGCCGTGTGGACCCATCCAGGTGACATTCTCCGGACTTGTCCAGGATGCAGACCATATGCAAACAACGGTCTACCACATCGATAGTACGGAAGAGGCCGCCCACGACATGCTGGCGAATCTTTTGCCCAACGGAAACGTCTCCATGGGGACCGATCATTTTTCGTATTACGCGGTGGTTCTGTCCTCAACAGAAAGCCTGACACTGGACGACGTCCTCGACAGGCTGGGTGATGCAAACCAGTTTGCCGTCTTTGCGGAAAACATGGACGGGGAAGGACATATGGAGGGCAATATCGCCGTAAAGAATCTGACGCTTAAAAGTACGAATTTGGGCATCGGCGATACGGATTCCGTTTACAATGACGGCGACAGAAAGTATTTCTCCGTCCGGGTTCACAAAAAGCTGGAGGGAACAGGCGGTGAAAACAAAACTTACTATTTTGGGGCCTATGAGACCAGCAGCATAAAGGATGGCATTCCAAGCGGCTCCCCTGTAAAGACCTGTGAAATCACTGGAGAAGGAACCGCAGTGATGACGGGCCTGACTCGGGGAACCAGCTACACGATCTTTGAATTGACTGGTCAAAATGGAAAACCGCTTGCGAATGGCGCTTCGGGCGATGGCTTTACCGTCTCCTACGAGGAAGGAACGGTGGAGAGCACCGGAAAAAATAACATCAGTTATATTGAAAATATTCTCAACTTCAAAGACATCAACAGTGACTGGAACTTCAACGCGCATGCTTCCCTAAAGCTGGGAGATCAGTACAAGGTTACGAAGAATGCGAACCAGTTTCAAGTCTCGTACGACTGGAAAACCATTCGTTTGAACAACTTGGATGCTGTTGAGACACCTACGGGGCGTAAGGACCGGTGGGAAAGCGATTTCGTACGGCTGAACCAGCTCTCAACAAGCTTGGCTGCAGCCCCCGAAACGTACAAAATAACAGATAAAACTCCCGGATTAAAGGTGCTGAATGTTCCTGTACAATCTGACGGGACCATCGACACTCTGGCGCTTGTGAAACGCTTGACTGGTGGGAGCGATGGAAACTATTTGACTAACAATGGTTTTACGCTGACCAAAGGGCAATATTTAGTCGTCAATTTGGACTGCTCCCAGGTCGGATGGAACAAATCCGTAACACTGCCCGCGATCGGTGTCAACGGCGGAATAGGCGGCTGGAAAACAGATTATAACTGGCTCCTTTGGAATTTTGTCTCGAACGGGAGCCCCTACACGGGCGAGGTCGGGACGCAGAACAACAGCGCAGGGACGCTCTTTGCTCCCTCCGGAACCATCCACCAGAATGCGACGCTCAACGGGGCGGTCATCGCCAAGTCGGTGGTGCGTACGTCCAACGAAATACACAAGCTTCCATTCCTTTTCGATTATGCGGCCGATACAACCGTGACCAACACCGTGCAGAGTGGCAACCAGTCTGTCACAGTCAAAAAGGTCTGGGATGACGGGGCCAATCTACATGTCAACGACAAAGTGGTCATTTGCCTCAAGGATCAGAGTGGGGCTGTAATGAACTATGTAACGCTCCCGGTCAACGGCAAATGGACTTATACGTGGCAGAATCTACCCCAGGGCGCCTATACGGTGGAAGAACAAAGTGGCCCTGACGGATATGTCCCGGAGATTCAGGCGGAGGGCGCTTCCGTCACAGAACAGGTCTTTACCGTCACAAACCGCAAGGCAAACGAGCGGATAGACGTTCAGGTGACAAAGACGTGGGTGGGCACGGACGCAGATACAAAGCTGCCCGACAGCATCCAGGTTTATCTGCTGGCGGACGGGAAGCGTGTTTCTGGAAGGACCCTGACGCTGAACAAAAGCAACGGATGGAAAGGGACGTTTACCGATTTACCCCGAACCGGCAGTGACGGGCATCTGATTGAGTATTCGGTGGAAGAGATCGAGGTCGAAGGATACGTCACGACGGTTTCCAAAGGGGAGACGATCCCAGGAACCAGCGCTGGTTGGAAGCAAGCGGATCATTTTACCAGCGGAAAGTCCTATATGTTGGTAACGAATGATAAGGCGCTGAATAACAGCAGGAATACAAGTCTAAACACCATCGATATTGATCTAAACGAAAATAAGCAATCAACCTTAACGGCAATCTGGAAATCTACCGCAAGCGGATCAAACTTCACATTGCTCAACCAGAGTACAAACAGGAATTTAACGCTTTATGCAAGTAGTGATAAATATTATATTAACGCGGGAAATTGGAACAATGTTAGCAAGGAATTCAATTACAACAGCAGTGGGAAGCTATATGCTGTTAATAATTGGCGCAACTACTATATCTCAGGGGTCAGTAACGGATATGCTTCCACGTCGACCAGTTCCAGAAACGGATTAAACTTTACCCTTTACGAATGGCAGGAATCCACGAATGACAGCCTGCATTTCCAGATCACCAACACCAAGCTGTCTGAAGGCGGTTCAGACATACATCTGCCCCACAAAAAACAGATCGACGCGTTCCGGGACGGGGAAGACAACCCGGATACCACGCTGGATAATTCCGCAGAGGATCTTACGGATCTCTACCGGCTGTATCTTGACATCCAGGGCAATGAATTTGCCCAGCCGGTCGATCTCCTTCTGGTCATCGATAATTCGGGCAGCATGGTGCAGCCGGATAAGATGATTGAAGTTTCCAAGGGGAATGAAAAAACCCGTCTGGAGGTTCTCAACAATGTGTTGAAGGGAGAAAACGGTTTCATCCAGACGTTCCTTTCAACCAATAAGGAAAATCAGATTGCAACAGTTTACTTCTCCGGGCCGGATACCCAAATTGAAGAAAAATCAGGTAAATACTATGATGATTGGGATAAGAGAAAAAATTATGATTACATAGGGAAAAGTGGAATTTCTGTCGAACCGGAGAATATTCCAAAGCTTTATGATGATGTAGGATATAATGGAGGTGCGGTTAGAGAAAATTATACTTTCTACGGCGATGCCTGGTCGGGTTGTAAGTGGAGCAACAATGTAAAAACATTGGAAGATAGCCTAACTCAGGAATCTTTGAACGGCAGGGTCACAACAAGTAGCAATAGCAGCCAAGCGGGCACCAACTATGCTGCCGGGCTTGCAAAAGCCAGTGAACTGATTACTACAAGCAAGCGGGATAGACCGGGACATTTGCGGATGATGATCTTCCTCAGCGACGGTGTGCCGACTTACTATTTGAGCGGGGCTGACGGACTGTCTGGAACGCGCGGCGGAACAGGATATTATGGCAATGTTGATAAGTGCATTTCTCCAACAAAAACAGCCATCAATTCGTTCAGAAAAGAACATTCGGACATCATGGTCCGTACAGTAGGATTTGGAGATGACGACAGTCAGAACAAAAGAACCGATTTGTTGAAATTGCTCGCAGGCTCAGCCGACTATTATTACGATTCAAACAATCTGGATGAACTCCGGAAATCTCTCACGGAAATCATGACTTCCAAAAAGGTCACAGGCGTCTCGATCACGGATGAAATCAGCCAGTACGTAACATGGTATGGTGCACAGCCGGACGTCAAGGTCACGATGCGCAGCCAGTCCACTGGAAGAACCACCACCCTTTGGCAGGGGGCCGGCGAAGAATGGAACGGCGTGATCGGCCGGGAGACGGCGCAAAACCGCGCGGTACAGGATGGAAAATCCATCCCGATTATTCAATCCGTCCAATACACCCCCCAGGCGGGCGCCACGGATACCACCACCGGAAAGGTCATTGTTAAATTCAATCCCGCGTATGAGCTGGACCCGGACTACGTCTACACCCTGTCCTTTAATGTGGAGACGACAAAACTCGCCTACGATGAATACGCGCAGAATCGGGCGGAAAACGATCCGACCGGCTATCGGGGTGTGGTGGGAGACGACGATCCGTCCACCGATTATGGGACGAACAAAACCTCCACCAATAAACCGGGTTTCCATTCCAATCAACACGCTTATGTCAATTATATAAAGAACTACAAGCTGTATGAAGAAGATTACAAACACCCTGTCATTCAGGTGGGAGACGGAGGCCTTCTCATCCGGAAGACGGATGTAGCGGATGAAAGGAAGTTCCTACAGGGCGCGCAGTTTGATCTCTACCAAATTGTCCCACAGAGCGAGGACACGGTGAAGATTCCCGGAAGCGAGGATCTTTACGGCATCAAAGTCAATCTAGCGCCCCTGGTCACGGACGAAAAGGGGGAGATCGACGTAAAGAATTTACCGCCCGGCGAATATGCGCTCGTGGAAACCCGCGCACCAACCGGGTACCAACTTCTTGAACAGCCCATTCATTTCGCTCTTTCTCCGAGAGAGATTGTGATAAAGGGAATGTATGTCAGTATGGCTGATACAGGGCCGCCCGAAACAGAAAACGGGCCTCCGGTCCTGACAGTCAAAAATACAACGGGATTTGAAATCCCACATACAGGCGGTGCGGGAACCGGCTGGCCAACCGCCATTGGATGTCTCCTGCTGAATACAGCGGCGGCCGGATGGATTACAGGGAAAGTACGGCGATCCGGAAGGAGGGGTGGATAACCCGCTTCCCGCGGAATTGCCGAACTGGATATATCGTCAACAAAAATATTTTTTACTTGAGGAAAGAGAGGAAATCAAAATGAAAAAAATTGGTAAACATTTATCATCCTTAGCGCTTGTTCTGGCAATGGTCCTAAGCTTCTGCCTCCCGGCATTTGCAACCAGCACCCCGACGAAAGGTACTTCCGCAGTTCAGGCGAGCTCCACCAGCACCGCAACCATCAATGTTGCAACCGGCAATGCCAACGATACTCTGAATGCCTATAAAGTAGTCGAAGTTACGCTCGACGAAACGAGCAACAAATTGGACATGGAATTCACAGAGACGTTCCAGGCGTTCCTGACGGCGACCAACAACAGCATGACTGTTGCGGATTATGCTAAGCTGACCAGCAGCGGCGCATGGGACGGCAAGGACTATGTGGGCGAAAGCGGTGCAGAGCTGCGTGAGCTGCTGGGCGCGTTCTCCGCTTATGTGAAGTCCAATGATGTGACTGTCGATTATACAACTACCACTAATGACAACGGCGTGGCCGCATTTAACAATGTTGCGATGGGCCAGTACATTATCCTGGGCGCAGGCAACAGCCAGGGCGCACTGATTTATCAGACCGTCACAGCGGAAGTTGTCCCGTTTGTCAATGAGAGCGAGAATCGCTACGATATTTATCCGAGCTACGACGTTACGATGAAGACCTCCAAGCCCAGCATCGACAAGAACATCACTGCGGGCGATGTAAAAGACGATACTCTGGATAATAACAAAGCAGACACCGGCGATAAGCACGACAAGCACCAGGCCACTGCAAACATCGGCGATACACTTACCTATACCCTGAAGGTTGCAGTTCCGACCTATCCGGAAGGGGCAACCAACAAGACCTTCTACATTGGTGATACGCTTTCCAAGGGCCTCAAACTCAACGCGGGCAGCATCGTCGTCAAAGGCTATACCAGCGTAGATGATAAAACAGGCGTAACTCTTGGAACGCCCGATGCCTACACCACGGATACCAGCGCAGCGGCCGACAACGGCGGCAAATTCTATGTTGATTTCAAGATTGATGAGATCAAGTCTTATATGTTCGTAACGGTCGAGTACACGGCTGTCATTACGGAAGAAGCTTCCCTCGGCACCATCACCGGCAACCCCAACGACGTCGACCTCATCTACAGCAACTCCCCGTTTGATGGCAACACCTGGGAGCCCGGCGAAGATCGCCCGGATCATACCGAAGGCTATGGCCACGATGAAGATAAGGAAATCGTTTATACATACGCACTGGCAATCGACAAGTACGAAGAAAAAATGCCGGGCGAAAAGCTGGCAGGTGCAACCTTTGAAATCCACAAGCAGGCGGACTGCAAGGACGAGGCCATTGCGACTATCATCACGGATGAAAACGGCGTTGCGCATTATGAGGGCCTGGCAGCTGGCACCTACTACCTCAAGGAAACAAAGGCCCCTGCAGGCTACAACCTGATGGATGCACCGGTCGAGATCACGATTGATTCCACTTCCACCCCGCATACTGTGACTGTAACGAAGGAAACAACAGACTATGTCTACACCAGCAATCCGGATGAGGCTGAAGTACAGCCCGCTGTACAGGCGGAGACGCGCTATGGCGAGAAGCTGTACCTGACCAACGACGGAATCGTAACAACTGAAAATACGGGTATTCCGGCATATGTTAAGACCACCACAACGAAGAAATGGACAGAAGAAGTGACTGAAATCGGCGAGAGCGATACCGCCAATGGATACTATGTCGCAGGCGTGGAGAACAGCAAGGGCGCACACCTGCCGACGACCGGCGGCATCGGCACGACTATCTTCTACATCGTGGGCGGCTGCCTGATGATCGGCGCAGCGATCCTGCTCATCACGAAGAAGAGAATGACTGCCAAGGAGTCCGTACACGAATAAGAGAACGATAAAACCGTAAGTGTTTGACAAGAAGCCAGCGTGGGGAGAGCGTCTGCTCTCCCCACCGGCAGATTGCCAATTGCTTCTGTCGTGTAGAGGGAATGTCGTATGCAAGATGTGAAAGGGCTTCGGCCGACAAATGGAATAAGCAATTTGGTCCTGAGGGTCTTTCTTTCCAGCTCGCGTTTTGATTCAGTAAAGGGCTGGATCGATTGCACGGAGCTGCCCCGGTCCGTGCCGTTTTACGGCTTGGGAGATCTTTTGATTGAAATTGACCGGGTTTGCGACTACGTGGGGTTTCCCCAAAAGTGGGAACAACGCCGCAGCCTGTATCGACATGCTGGGAATTCTACACAGCTGGACAGACAGCGCTTATTGGAGGAATGGCAACAAAAGCCGTGCGGCTATGTGGAGTGCAGGTCGGAGGAGACCGAACGCCGGCATATCCTCTCGATTCAAATTATGGCAAGACAACATGCTAGCTGCCAGGGGAGACTGATCCTACCAGGCAACGCTGTGTTTTTTCGCAGCGAGTTGGAATTGTTGGGGCTGCTCCGCGAGCTGTTAAATGAAAAAAAGCTGAAAGAAAAAGCGCTTGGATAACGCATCAATGAGGGAACGCCCTCAACATGAAAGTACAAACCGTATGAAAGCAAACGATGAGGGATATACTGGAACTATCGCAGCAACAGGGAGAGGACAATGAAGAGTAAAAAAGCGTCAACAATTATATTGGGGCTGGTCTTTCTCGTTGGCCTCTCCGTATTGCTGTATCCGACGATCAGCGATTATGTCAACCAATTCAGCGCGTCCCACGCTATCGCGGGCTATGACAAAGCGCTGAGCAATATGTCGGAGGCCGACTACGCGTTGCTCTTGGATACCACGAAAACATACAACCGCGATCTTGCATCGGGTAGTCAGCACTTTGTGAATGGTGCGCCAGAGAACGAAGCCTATCGGGAACTGCTCAATATTACAGGCAACAGCATGATGGGTTATGTAGAAATTAAAAAACTACACGTAACGCTTCCCATCTTTCACGGGACGTCTGAAGAGACCCTACAAACGGGTGTAGGCCACCTGGAGGGGTCGTCCATCCCTGTCGGTGGAGAGAGCACACATGCAGTGCTAACAGGACATCGCGGCCTTCCTTCTGCCAAGCTGTTTACCGATTTGGACCGGATGGAAAAAGGCGACCTTTTTACGATTACAGTGCTCAACGAAGTGTTGACGTATGAAGTGGATCAAATTTCCATTGTGGAACCCACGGATATTTCTCAGCTGAAGATTATCCCCGGAGAAGACCATGTAACGTTGGTCACCTGCACGCCCTATGCGGTCAATACACACCGCCTGCTGGTGCGCGGTGTCCGCGTGGACGGCCCGGCATCTGATGTCCATGTGGCGGCAGATGCGGCCCTGATCGATCCTATGCTGGTTGCGCCGGCACTGGCTGCTCCTATTTTAATTATTCTGTTGATCGTGTTGCTGACCCGCACGAAAAAATCGGGTGCTAAAAAGAACAAAAAATGAGATTGATGAGAAAGGGGGAAGGGAATCATGCAGACAGGATTCAGGCACAGGATGCTTTTGTGGCTGTTGACGGCGGTTTGCCTACTGTCGTTTGCACTGGCGGTTCCCCCTGTTGCCGCGCACGCCATGGAGCGCCCGGACATCAGCCGGGAGGCGACCTTGGTACTCTCTTACCAATCGGAAGGCAAAAAGCTGGAGAATGTGTCTTTTCAGCTTTACCGTGTGGCGGATATGTCGGATTCCATCCGGTTTACCCTGGCCGGCGATTTCAAAGCGTATCCTGTGCAGGTGAACAACCTGGATTCCTCTGGATGGGCGGCTGCGGCGCAGACGCTGGCAACCTATGCCAAAGCGGATGGGATTTCTCCCTTGAAAGAGGGAAAGACAGACAAGGAAGGGCTTTTGGATTTCGGTAAACTGCAAACCGGTCTTTACCTGATCGTCGGCGAAACGGTTAAGCAGGGGAACAAAACCTATACGACCGCGCCTTCTTTGCTCTCGCTACCGGGGCTATTAGAGGATGATACTTGGAATTACGATCTGACTGTCAATCCAAAGAGTTCGGTGCATACCTCGCATACTCCGGGAGGCGGAGGCGACCGGCCCGGTCCCAGCACGGTGCAGCGCAGTGTGGTCAAGGTTTGGAAAGACAATGGCTTTGAACAGCAGCGCCCTTCTGAAATCAAAGTTTGGCTTTTGCGGGACGGGACGCGTTATGATTCTGTGACGCTCAATGCCAACAATTACTGGCGGTATACCTGGGAGGATTTGAACAGCAGCTTTGACTGGAGCGTATTGGAAGAATCGGTCCCCAACGGATACAGCGTTACTTACGCGGTTGGCAATAGGGTGCTGACCATCACAAATACGTATACGATTCCCAGAACTCCCGATAATCCCCCGGACGGGGAAGAGGAGATCCTATTGCCCGACATGCCAGAGCCAGAAGCGGAGGCCCCCGAAGAAAAACTCCCACAAACGGGTTTGCTTTGGTGGCCGGTGCCCGTGATGGCCGTTTTGGGTCTGCTTCTTTTCAGTGCCGGATGGTATATTGCGATGTGCAGACAGGATGCGAAAGATGAGAAATAAACGAGGGAAAATTCTGATGGTTGGCGGCGTTCTCCTCATTGTAGGGGCGCTGTCCCTTACCGTTTACAACATTGGGGAAGAGCAGCATGCGGAACAGCACTCCTCTTCGGTGGTCCAAGTTTTAGAGGAACAAATTGTTCCGGAACCTGCTCCGCTGAACGCCGTATTTGGCACTGGTGCTTCAGAGGCACAGACGATCCAAGTGGATGGAGAAAATTATATCGGCGTTTTAGAAATTCCTTCTTTGGACCTGTCCCTCCCAGTGCAGCAGGAGTGGAGCTATTCCCGCCTAAAAAGCGCGCCATGCCGCTATGCCGGTTCTTTTCTCGACGATTCTATGGTGATCGCCGGGCACAATTACCGCAGACATTTTGGCGGACTGCGTAATCTTCAAATGGGAGATTCGATATCCTTTACAGCGGCAGACGGAACAGCGTATGCATATATCGTGAACGAGATTCAGGTGTTGGATGGAACCGCTGTGGATCAGATGGTGTCGGGGGAATGGGATCTGACGCTGTTTACCTGCACCTATGATGGACGCAGCCGTGTCACGGTGCGCTGTGTACGGGAACAGCCCCTGCAAAGTGAAGTGGCGCAGAGCTGAAAATGTGTATGGTACCACATTTTTTGCACAATGCCTGCCGCAGCCTGTTTGGAAAGCGAAATTGATGATACACATTTGAATCGAATAAATGAAATGATACAAAAAGCGATATAAACGCAGGTCGAAACCGTCCCGCGTTTATATCGCTTTTCAAATTTGTTTTGTTAAAGAAGAGGGGCCGCCTGTATGAGAAAATGCCGGTATTTCATCTACGCCACCTGCATGAGGTGGCGACATTATCCTCAAAAGACTAGCGGCCTCTTGATGGTATTTCAATCCACGCCACCTGCATGAGGTGGCAACTTCGGCGGCGTCCAGCCAGGCGAAGGGCGTTGCAATTTCAATCCACGCCACCTGCATGAGGTGGCAACATCATGGGAAATATGCTTATTTAAACAGAGAGGAATTTCAATCCACGCCACCTGCATGAGGTGGCAACGGCGAAAATGCCGATTTTGGGCGACCTGTACGACATTTCAATCCACGCCACCTGCATGAGGTGGCAACCCATTGGAGCAAGCTATAAAAGATCGTGTAATTATTTCAATCCACGCCACCTGCATGAGGTGGCAACAGTAAATTTAACCAATAGATG
>DBFXIC010000194.1:0-3096 GCA_048455095.1 Anaeromassilibacillus sp. | reverse complement strand
GGTTACACTGTATGACGGTTCCTATCATGAGGTCGACTCCTCTGAAATGGCCTTTAAGATCGCCGGTTCTATGGCGTTCAAAGAGGCGATGAAGAAGGCTGATCCGGTCATTCTGGAACCGATTATGAAAGTTACGGTGATCGTGCCCGAGGATTACATGGGCGACGTGATCGGTGACTTGAACTCCCGCCGCGGCCTGATCCAGGGCATGGACGCCGTTTCCGGCGCGCAGCAGATTCATTCGATGGTTCCGCTGTCCGAAATGTTCGGTTATGCAACGGACATGCGTTCCAAGACGCAGGGCAGAGGCCAGTATACCATGGAGCCGGATCATTATGCTGAGGTTCCGAAGTATGTTTCGGATTCCATCATCAGCGAGCGCGGGAAAAAGACTGAATAAGTTACAAAATATGCTTGATTTTTGCGTATATACTTGGTAAAATGATAAGCATAGTTCTGACTGAAAAAATCTCTGATCTGTATTATAAAAAGGAGGAGAATCCCAATGGCAAAAGCAAAATTCGAAAGATCCAAACCGCATATTAACATCGGCACCATCGGCCACGTTGACCATGGTAAGACCACGCTGACTGCTGCGATCACGAAGGTGCTCAATATTGAGGGCGACGCTGATTTCGTCGATTATGCAAACATCGATAAGGCTCCCGAAGAGAGAGAGCGTGGTATCACAATCAATACCGCTCACGTGGAGTATCAGACCGATAGCCGTCACTATGCACACGTTGACTGCCCGGGCCATGCTGACTATGTTAAGAACATGATCACCGGTGCTGCTCAGATGGACGGCGCGATTCTGGTTGTTTCCGCTGCTGACGGCCCGATGCCGCAGACCAGAGAGCACATCCTGCTCTCCCGTCAGGTTGGCGTGCCGTATATCGTTGTATTCATGAACAAAGCGGATCAGGTTGACGATCCGGAGCTGCTCGATCTGGTCGAGATGGAAATCCGCGACCTGCTGAACGAGTACGAATTCCCGGGCGACGACACCCCGATTATCCGCGGTTCTGCTCTGCAGGCTCTCGAGTCCACTTCTAAGGACCCGAACGCACCGGAGTATAAGTGCATCCATGAGTTGATGGACGCTGTTGACAGCTTCATCCCGACTCCGGAGCGCAAGGCTGACCTGCCCTTCTTGATGCCTGTTGAAGACGTGTTCACCATCACCGGCCGTGGCACTGTTGCTACTGGTAGAGTTGAGCGTGGCATGGCGAAGGTTGGCGAAGAAGTCGAGATCGTCGGCTTGACCGATGAGCGCAAGAAGTCCGTTATCACGGGCCTCGAGATGTTCAGAAAGGTTCTTGACTTTGCTGAGGCTGGCGACAACGTCGGTGCTCTGCTCCGTGGTATTCAGAGAACGGAAATCGAGCGTGGACAGGTTCTGGCGAAGCCGGGCAGCATTCATCCGCACACGAAGTTCCGCGGCCAGGTTTACGTCCTGACAAAGGATGAAGGCGGCCGTCATACTCCGTTCTTCAACAACTATCGTCCGCAGTTCTATTTCAGAACGACCGACGTTACCGGCGTGATCAATCTGCCGGAAGGCACTGAGATGTGCATGCCTGGTGATAACGTTGAGATGGACGTTGAACTGATCACCCCGATCGCTATCGAGGAAGGCCTCCGCTTCGCTATCCGTGAAGGCGGCCGTACGGTTGGTTCCGGCGTTGTTATCGCGATCAACGAATAAGTTTTATTGCAATCAAAAGGGCTTCATCCGTATGGATGAAGCCCTTTTTGCATACAGAAATTTGGAGGATTTCATGGTACAGAGGGGATCGGAAATATAAACATGGATCAAAGAAAAACGTGCTGAAAATCTCTGGAAAAGCATGAAGGGGGATTCCGTCATTTTCTATAAAAAGGATTTGGCCATCAAAATGCTCTTTCCTTCAGAATGGGACGGCCCGGTAACGCTTAGACAGAGACCTTATAGAGCGTTTCTTCTTTTAGGATATGCCGGTCTGACCTTTCCTGTGCATCTTTCATCCGTTTATGATGGTGCCTCCGTTCGGATGAAGCACTTGCCCCGTCATGTAGCTGGAATCGTCGCTAGCGAGGAATACATAGCTGGTTGCCACTTCAAATGGCTGGCCAGCACGCATCATCGGTACCTGGGAGGTATAGGTTCCGAATGTCTCTACTTCCCGTGCAGAATAAGAGGCGGGGATCAGTGGCGTCCAAATCGGTCCGGGAGCCACGCCGTTGACACGGATTCCCCGGTCCACCAAATTTTGTGAGAGCGAACGCGTCAGCGCTAAAATGGCACCCTTTGTCGCGCTGTAGTCCAAAAGCTCTGGACTGCCTCGGTATGCCGTGACCGAAGTCGTATTGATGATCGAGCTACCCGGCTTCAAATACGGCAGCGCGGCTTTGATCATGAAAAAGAAACCGTAGACATTGGTGCGAAAAGTAAGGTCGAGCTGCTCTGCAGAGATGTCCAGAATGCTCTTTTGGATAAATTGCACTGCGTGGTTGTTCACCAAAATATCGATCTTTCCGAAGCAGTTGATCGTCTGCCGGACAACCTCGTGCGACGTGGCCTCTTTTTTAAGATCGCCGGAGATCAGCAGGCACTTTCGGCCCAGCGATTCCACATGCTGCTTTGTCTCCTGTGCGTCGTGATGTTCGTTTAGGTAGACGATTGCGAGGTCGGCCCCTTCTCGGGCAAACGCGTAAGCGATCGCGCGTCCAATGCCGCTGTCGCCTCCTGTAATGATGGCGACACGATCTTGCAGCCTTCCATTTTCCGGAGACTCTGGGTTTTCGGAGATTGGACGCGGTTCCATTAAGGATTCCAGGCCGGGCTGGTTGTATTGATGCTGTGGCGGGAACGGAACGGGGATTTCCTTGCATTTGGTTTCACGCTTTATGTATGGATACATTGGAATCATACAAAACGACCGCCTTTCTCATATGTCTTGCGGGCGGTAGCTAGGAAAGCCCGCCTTGTTCCCTATAATGTATTCTGATAAAGAATGAAATGTTCCGGGATAGACACAAGAAAATCTTCCGGTTTAGAATTTGCTATCCCTATTTTGTTCCAATTTTGTGCGGATGTCCGGCACAGTGCGTTGC
>DBFXIC010000193.1:0-4093 GCA_048455095.1 Anaeromassilibacillus sp. | reverse complement strand
ATATAATATCACACGATATTTGAAAATGCAAGCACTTTTTTAAATTTTTCTGAATTTTTTTGCCGCCGTCTGTAAAAGACAAGACGACGGCACCGGGAGGCATATTGGTGCGGCCTGACCAGCCCGCCGTCTTTAGGCTATTCCCTGCCCGCCGTCCCGCCCGGCGCGCTGTCCTGCGCCTGTGCCGCGCAAAAAATTTGCCACGGCGCACGCGCGCCTGCGAATTGCGTATATCAATCGTTTAAAGCCTCGGATATTTTTCAATGACGCATTCCGTAGCCCCCGTATGGGTACTTCCGCCGACTCATAGGGGAAGTCTTCCAACCGTGCGCCGATAGCTTCCGCCAATTTGCGCACCTCGCGGCTGTTCCCGTTCAGGCTGTGTACATAGCAGAGCTTCGCCAGGGTGAGCGTTTCGCCAAGCACATTCCGTTCCGATTTATAGAGCGGCAGCGCCCTCCCATACGCATGGAGCGCGTCCTCCAGCCGGCCCGCCTGTTGGTACAGATCGCCCCTGCTCTGTAGAACATTCGCCAAACCCAGGTCATCCCGCTCTTTGCGATATAGTCCTTCCGCCACCTCGTACAGCTTCCCCACATCGTCAAGGTCCCCCAACCGGACCTGCAGGTCGCCCCTGCTTTGCAGAACATTCGCCAAACCAAGGTCAGCCCGCTCTTTGCGATATAGTCCTTCCGCCGCCTCGTACAGTTTTCCCGCACCGTCAAGGTCCCCCAACCGGCCCTGCAGGTCGCCCCTGCTTTTCAGAACATTCGCCAGACCAAGATCATCCCGCACTTTGCGATATAGTCCTTCCGCCGCCTCGTACAGTTTTCCCGCACCGTCAGGGTCCCCCAACCGGCCCTGCAGATCGCCCCTGCTTTTCAGAACATTCGCCAGACCAAGATTATTCCGCTCTTTGCGATATAGTCCTTCCGCCGCCTCGTACAGTTTTCCCGCAGCATCAAGATTCCCCAACCGGCCCTGCAGATCGCCCCTGCTTTTCAAAGCATTCGCCAGACCCAGGTCATCCCGCTCTTTGCGATATAGTCCTTCCGCCGCCTCGTACAGTTTTCCCGCACCGTCAGGGTCCCCCAACCGGCCCTGCAGGTCGCCCCTGCTTTGCAGAACATTCGCCATGCCCAGGTCATCTCGCTCTTTGCGATATAGTCCTTCCGCCGCCTCGTACAGCTTCTCCGCACCATCAAGATTCCCCAACCGGCGCTGCAGGTTGCCCCTGCTTTGCAGAACATTCGCCAGACCAAGATCATTCCGCTCTTTGCGATATAATCCTTCCGCCGCCTCGTACAGCTTCCCCGCACCGTCAGGATTCCCCAACCGGACCTGCAGGTCGCCCCTGCTTTGCAGAACATTCGCCAGACCCAGATCATCGCACTCTTTGCGATACAGTCCTTCCGCCGCCTCGTACAGCTTCCCCGCACTGTCAAGATTCCCCAACCGGCCCTGCAGGTCGCCTCTGCTTTTCAGAACATGCGCCAGACCCAGGTCATCCTGCTCTTTGCAATACAGTCTTTCCGCCGCCTCGTACAGCTTCCCCGCACCGTCAGGGTTCCCCAACAGGCCCTGCAGGTCGCCAGCACAGCGACAGGCAAAAGCGTGTAGGCCGGCCAGTCCCTCTCCACGCGTACAGGAAACCATCTGCTCGAGGACGCCGACCGACATCTCCGCCTGAAACTGATAATAGTTCCTCAGACCTCTTGCCAAAGCGCCGGCCATCGCCAAAAAATCTGGTTTGTCAAGCAGGCGCGACAGGACATGTAGCGCCTGCGGCAACTGTTCCAGCAGCTGCACATGCGCCCGCGGCCGGTCGGGGTGCGCAAGCGCCGTGCGGCCGCACAGCTCCAAAAAATAGTCCGTCCACCGCTTGAAGCTCTCCGCAATCTGCTCCTCCTGCGCCAATAGAAAGAACGTCTCTTTGACCGGAGGAATCATATGCAGCATCCCATCCGCGCTCCAGTCGATCAGGCTCGCGTCATGCATCTGCGCCAGCGCCTCCTCCCACCGGCCCTGTTCTTCCTCCCCATCCGCCAGCCGCAGCATCCACTCCAGGGGCAGCTCCTCCAGGCTCAGAGCCATGATCCCCCAAACATCCGCACAGGCGGAATTGGCGCAAACCTCATTCCAGGAGACGCGCAGGGCGGTATCCAGTCGGTTATGCCTGGGGTTGACGCCCTCCTTTTCCGCAGCCGTCCAATCCTTCAGGACCGCCTGCCAGTCCGCCTTACGGGACGCCTGCGTGGCGACCAGCACAATGGACAGCGGATGCCCGTCCAACTTGTCCAAAAGCGCTTCAAACATTTCCCCCGTCAGGGAAAGCCGCCCGCCCTTCTCCCGATAGATTTTTTCAAACAGCTGCCGGTCATATTGTTTTGAGCGGTCGAGCACAGGCAGCGGGTAAAAACAGATGGAGACGTCATATTTCCTGGGCGTTTCACGGCTGGATACCAGAACCGGGACGCCGCCTTCTGCCAGAAGCCGGAGCCAGTTCAATACCTTTACGCGCTGCTCTTCCTCGCCGGACAGCCCATACCACAGATCCTCCCAATTGTCAAAATACAGGCCGTATTTTCCCGGGAAGCCATTATTTTGTATTTCTGTCTCCAGATATGCAAGATAATGGTCCAATCCACCCACGTTCTGCAAGGGGGAAATCCCCAACGTCTCCGCAACTGCCCCGCACAGGGTCTCCGCCGTTTTCACGCCGAACAACGCGATCTCTTTAAAGGAAAAGTCCGTCTGCCTTTGACAGAACCGCCCGGCCGCGCCGCGGCATGTCTCTGTTTTGCCCATCCCTCCCGTGCCGGTTACAAAAATGGGCTTCTTTTCCTCCAGCAACATCCGGCAAAGCTCGTCCATTTCCTTTTCGCGCCCGATGATGTCCCTGACAGGGGAAACCGGCGGGTCTTTGGAGGCGCGCCGCGCCGCGGGGGCCGGATGGAGATCCATATACAGCCGCCGCAAAAGGGCGTCCATCGCGTCGTACATCCCATGTGGATACCAGATGCATCGAATGTGATGTTTCCCCAGAAATCTTCTACGGCTGCGGTACTCGGCATTTTCATCGCCGTCCGGGCTGAGCAGCAACGGGGAAAACGGATCATCCGGATTCTTTGTTTCTTTCGGCAGCTCCACCAGGGCAAAATATTCCCTGTCCTCCCCTGCGCAGGCTGCAAGCACCTGCAAAATCCGGTCCGAGCCGAGGGAACATCCCAAAAACAGCACCGGTCTGGAAGCAAGAAGTTTCTTGAGCGTTTTGACCAGGGGCTTTTGGCTCTTGCAAGCATCCGCGCCATACCGTTCGTCATAGTCCTCTTTTGTGATGATGATATGCGTCCGATCCGCGACGTCCCCGTGCAGCTTGATCAAAACCGGGGCGTTGCCCTGTGCAGCCCGTTCCACCGCCGGCTGCTGATACCGCGTGTGCGGGCAGATGACGTTCAACCTTCTGCCATAAAGCTCCTCAATGATCTGGTCAAAATTGGTGGTCAGGACATTGCCCTGAAAGATTTTCGGCAACAGCCTCCGATCCTCCGTAATCTTTAGCAAGCTCTTTTCCAGCGTTCCCACGCCAAAGGTCTGGTCGATATGTCTGATAAAGGCGTTTCGTGTCATCTCATCACATAACATGGAAGCGGCCTCTTCCAGTTGCCCATACGCTCCGGCGTCGAGAGCCGCCTGCACTTTCTGCGAACACACCGGATAGGGTTCCGCCATTTCCCTGAGCAGATTTGTCCATGTCGGATAAGCCGCCGCAGAAAAGCCCGCCCCGACGAGCGGCAGAACCGTATTGCACCGCACCTTTTCCACAAGGTCTTGATACGTCTGGCGATTCTCTTCATAAAGATTCCTGATCAGAGGATTTGAAAACGTCCTTTCCTCTCCCATCAACATATCAAACGTCGTTGCCGTCATCCTTCCACCCCCCGTTTCATCCGTTTATTTCATTAAAAAGATCCCATATTTCTCTATTTTACAGGATATTCCTATTTTACCTGTTTTCCGTACAAGAAGCAACTGTGTATCCTGAAAAGCTGCCTGTGTAAAAAATCTGTGCCGTCGTGAACCTCCCGGATTA
>DBFXIC010000192.1:0-10508 GCA_048455095.1 Anaeromassilibacillus sp. | reverse complement strand
ATGTATAATAAGGCTCTGTTCGAGCAGGCCGGCATCACCGAGGTACCCAGTACTTGGCAGGAGTTCTTGGAGACCTGCCAGAAGCTGAAAGATGCTGGCATCACTCCGCTGACGACAGACGATGCTTATGCCATGCAAGCGTTCGGTATGCATCTGGCTCGCTTGATTGGTTCTGATGAAGTTAAGAAAGTGGTCAATGAAGGCGATTGGGACCGTCCCGAAGTGTTGGAAACCGCGCAGGCCTTTGAGGAATTGGCTTCGAAAGGGTATTTTTCTGCCCAGGTAGGCTCTAATGTATGGCCTACTGGTCAGAATACAGAACTGGCCACCGGTTTGGCCGCCATGTATTGTGTGGGCACGTATGTGGTTAACGAGACCAAGAATATTACCGGTCCGGACTTCCAGTGGGGTTTTTTCGGCTATCCGGAACAGGAAAACGGCATCAACGGGCTAGAGGCCATGGTCATCGGCAATCAGAGTTTTGCTATTACGAATAAATGCAAGGCTCCTGAGGCGGCTTTCGCATTGATCAAGATGCTGACTCGCGGTGAATGGGATGCCAAGTTGGCTGAAGAGAGTCTATCCCTGCCCGCTGACATCAACAATACTTCCTGGCCTGAACAACTGGCGGACGCAAAACCCTATATGGACAATTGCACGGAAATATTTGCAACATCCGGCGGTTTGGAAAACAATCCGGAAATTACCCCGGCGCTGAAGGAAAATCTGATGAAATTGTATGCAGGTGCCTGCACAGCACAGGAATTTGTGGATAATATGCTGGCTGCGTCCAAGGGATAACAGATAACAAAGGTATGGCGGACAGTTTTAACGCTGTCCGCCATTTTTCAAGGAAAGGAACTGCATATGAAAAGAAATCGAAGCATGATCATTGCATTTGCGGGACCGGCAACATTGATTTTTGTTGCTACCTTCATCTATCCCATCATCCGTACGATAGTAATGAGTTTCTTCTCAATCCAGGAGATTACAGATGCAACAGATAAGTGGAAATTCAATGGAATCGGTAACTATATCAGCCTGATGGAGACGCCGCTGTACCGCACGTCGTGGATTAATCTTTTTAAGATTTTTATAATTGGCGGAGTCATTACATTGGGCGCTTCACTGTTGCTGGCAGTCATTTTAAAAAGTGGAGTGCACGGCAAGAGATTTTTTCAAGCGGCAATCTATCTTCCCAATGTAATTAGTGCCGTAGCCATGGCCACCATGTGGATTCAATATGTGTTTAACTCTTCTTATGGATTCCTGACAAATCTATTTAAAGCATTGCACTTGGACTTTTTGGCTGACGTTCAATGGCTGGATGCCGATCATAAGTTTTGGGCATTGCTGATTTCATACTGCTTCGGAATGATTGGCCATTTCATGCTGATTTGGGTCAGTGGCATCGAGCGCATCGGCAAGGACTACTACGAGGCCGCCAGCATCGATGGTGCCAATAAGGTGGGGCAGCTCCTCTACATTACCCTGCCATTATTGAAAGGGATTTTCCGCACGAACGTCATCATGTGGTCCATCAGCGTGTCCGGTTTTTTTATCTGGTCCAAGCTGTTCTCGCCTATTTCCGCCGACACCTCGACCATTGTGCCGATGGTTTACATGTACGACAAGCTGTTTGGTGCGGAAAACACCGGCGATGTGGTACGTGATGCTGGTACGGCAGCAGCCATAGGTGTAATGTTATGCCTGTTTATCGTTCTGGTGTTTACCGTGGTGAACCGTCTGATAAAAGACGATGATCTGGAATTTTAAGGAGGCCCACTATGTTGAAGACAAAGAAAAAGGAATCGCGGATGGGAGCCTCCTACAGCTTGAAAAAGGAACTCTCCCTCATTCCCGGATATCTGCTGCTTGTTACCTGGGTGGGGTTCACCGCCGTCATACTAATTTGGGTGGTTGCCGCCAGTCTCTCCACACCCGCTGACATTTTCAAAGGGACAATTTTTGAATTCAGCAGCGGCATACATTTTGAAAACTACTCTCGGGCATGGGTTTCATCGAATGTGTCAGTGTTTTTCCTGAATTCACTCCTTTATGCCGCGGTGTCTTGTGCATTTCTGATTTTAATCTGCGCGCCGTACTCTTATGTGCTGCAGCGGTTCAATTTCCCCGGCGCCAAGGTTATCAAAACCGCCTTGGCTGCTACCACCGGTGTGCCGGTCATCATGGTGATTATTCCCCTCTACATGATTGTGGCCCAAGCTGGACTTTTGCGTGCAGAGATGACCAACCGCATTGTGTTGATTGCGCTGTTCGTGGCTACGAAAATCCCGTACACCACAATTTTCCTAATGGCTTACTTCGAAAACATTTCCCGCTCGTATGAAGAAGCTGCAGCTATCGATGGGTGCCGCCCAACCAAGACTTTCTGGCGTATCGTGTTCCCCATGGCACAGGGAGGCCTTGTGACAGTGACCATCTTTAACTTCATCAATATTTGGAACGAATATTTCCTATCTCTGATGTTCGTCAACTCCGATAAGCTGCGGCCGGTGGCTTTAGGGCTGTTCTCCATGATTAATGGTATGCAGTACAGCGGCGATTGGAGCGGCTTATTTGCCTCGGTGATCATTGTTTTTCTGCCTACCTTTATTTTGTATCTGCTGTTGAGCAAATATATTGTTGGCGGACTGACCGGCGGTGTGAAAGGATGATTCAATTATGGAAATAAATTTGCAAGCTTATGACGAACGGCGGCGAGAGATTTTAGACAGACTGTCAAGGATTCCGGGCCGGGTGGACTCCATCCGGCTTTACTTGAAAAATATTGAGGCGGTCAAGCGGTTTAGCTGTGCCACCTGGACCAGCCGACAGGATGTGATTGCGGCGGTATCCAGCGGGGAAAACACCGGCTTCGCCGAGTGTATCCTGTCAGTGAACTGCCCGGAAGCAAGCCTCGAGCCCTGGCGTACCGCTGTTTCTTGTCTGCTGGGCCTAGACGCTGGCCGGGCAGCACTGGAAAATCGCCGCCATCAAGGCGAGTGGCCGGAACAGCTGGTAGAAATGATGGAGATAGCCCTGGTGGACCTGTGTGGAAAATTGCAGGGCGTACCGTCGAATCATTTGCTTGGGCTGCAGGAAAGCAAGGCTGTTTGCGGCGTGCATGTGATTTTGAGCGACCAGATGGACGAGGTGGCAGAAAGCGCCCAATGGGCGAGGCAGGAGGGAAAGGCCGCGTATATCAAGGTGAAGCTGTTCGGCGACACCCGGTTGGACTGTGAGGTGATTCGCACGGTGCGCCGTTATTGCTCGCCGGAGGAGACGTTCCTTATCGGTGATGTGAACTGCGGCTACCGCCCGGACGCGAGAGCCGGCGTCTCTTTAGAATGGATTGCCCGGCAATTGGATCAGCTGCGGGAGGCAGGGTTGGATGCTTGTGAGGACCCGGCTTTTCTGGAGATCCCCGAGTGGGTGGAACTGCAAAAGCGGGTGGCCCCACTACAGCTGATCCCGGATTATCCCATGCGGGGCTCCCGCGACTCCATCAAACGAATCTGCCGGGGGATGGGCGGGATTTACAACATCCATCCGGATTCCGCGGGTTCCATCATCGACGCAGTGATATTGGCGGGCCGAATTCGGGAACTAGGGGCCGGTTTGATGGTCGGCGACGACAGCTTAGTAGGGCCGTCGGCCTCCATCTGGCAGCAGTTGGCCTCCGGGCTGGGCGCTCGTTGGGTAGAGGCTACCGAGAAGCGGAGGGAATCTGATTTTTATTACCGTTGTGTCAACGATCTTGCCACTGACAGTACTCACAACCCTATTTTTATTCAGTGGAAAAAAGGGTTCGGTATCAATTTGGATGAAGCTCGGTTGGCCCGTGAAGTGGATAGTACGGTTGAGGTAAAGCGATGAATAAAAAGAAAAACCTGTTGTTCATTTTTGCGGACCAGTGGCGGGCCGATGCGATAGGCTACGCTCAGGCTGACCCAGTGCACACGCCCAATATGGACGCGTTCTGCACCGATGCAACCTACTGTGACCATGCGTTCAGTACTTTCCCGGTGTGCACAGCTCACCGTGCCAGCCTGATAACTGGCCGGTACCCACTCTCTATGGGGATTTTTACCAACTGCAAAAACGGTCTGTCCATGCGGTTGAAAGACGAGGAGATCGGAGTGGGCCAGATGCTGAAGGATGCAGATTATCAGACCGCCTACATCGGTAAGTGGCATTTGGATGAGCCGGAGCAGAACCACTGCCGGCGACCCGTTTCCGGCGCACGGAACTGGGACGCCTTTACGCCGCCGGGGGTGCGTCGCCATGGCTTTGACTACTGGTACTCCTACGGTACTTACGACGTCCACCTGAAGCCCCATTACTGGCGAGACACGCCGAAGATGATTTGTGCGGATGAGTGGTCAGTGCAGCATGAGACCAGCAAGGCCATCGAATACCTGAGAGACGTTAGGGATAAGGAGCGGCCGTTCGCGCTATACATCTCTTGGAACCCACCCCACAGTCCATACGATCAAGTACCGCAGAAGTATCTGGATTTGTATCCTGATGTAACGCTGAAAGATAACGTGTGCCTGAAAGATATCCATCATCATACAGGGGAGCCGGTGCCTTATACACCAGAGCAGATGAAACTCGCTACCCGGCAGTACTATGCGGCGGTCAGCGGTTTAGACGATCAGTTTGGCCGTCTGGTAGCATACCTCAAAAATGCCGGCTTATACGATGACACAGTAATCGTGCTCTCGGCGGACCATGGAGACATGATGGGTTCTCATGGCCTCATTGGAAAGTACGTCTGGTATGAGGAATCTATTCGCATTCCTTTTGTTGTGCGCGTTCCCGGCAATGAAAAACGCCGGTGCCGCACCTGCATCGCCAGCCAGGATATGACGCCTACGCTGCTGGGGATTCTGGGGGTATCCATTCCTTCCACGGTGGAGGGCGAGGATTGCTCGTCTTACCTGCTCACAGAAAAGGAGGATCTGGAGAAGGCCAGCTATTTGTGTGCCTGCCCAGGCCGGGATATCTTTTTGAAAAATTTTGCTCGGGCGGGCAAGGATCCCAAGGCGTTCGGATGGCGCGGGGTGCGCACGCAGGACTACACCTATGTGATTGAACTGGGCTATGATGTGATGCCCCGGCCGGCTCGTTACCTGTACTGCACGGCGGCCGATCCTCAGCAGATGCATCCTCTGGCGTTGGACGTGCCAGAGAACCGACGCTTAGCTCGACAGATGGAAGATAGTGTAATAGCATGGATGAATCGCCAGAAAGACGGATTTGCCGAAAATTGGCGGAGGGGGGTGGAATCAATATGACTGGTCCAAGAGAGGTCCAGTGGAGGCGCTTCTGCGAGACCATGGCACCGCAGCGCGACGAGTTGGAACGACGCGCCGCGCTGTGCCGGGCATTGTGGCCGCAAGATTGCGCCTTGACGATGAAAACGGCTGGTGAATTGCGAGAGAACACTTTTTTGTTCCAGTTGCCTTGGGATATGGAGCAGACGTATCAGCCAGTACACTTTGAAAATGGAATCGACTGGGGCTTTGTGCTCAATGGAGATCAGGAATTCACTTTTCAGATGAACCGTCACCGCTATTGGATATGTCTCGGGCAGGCGTACGCCCTGACCGGAGACGAGACTTACGCCGAATGCTTTGTGAACCAGCTGACAGATTGGATCGAAAAAGAGCCTTGGAGGAAAGATGCGGCGGATACCACTTGGCGTACGCTCGATGCTGGCCTCCGGGCAGATTATTGGGTACGGGCTATGGCCTTGTGTGCTCGCAGCGCTGCTGTGACTCCGCAGGTGGTGGAGCGTTTTCTGGAGGGCCTGGAGATACATGCAAACCGCTTGGCGGAAAACCCTCGCATAGGTTTTTCCACTAAAAGCAATTGGGGCGTAATGGAGTACACTGGCCTGTATATGGTGGCTTGGCTATTGAATCGTCCGGAGGATGTGGAACGGGCTAGACTCTTTCTGAGAAAGGCGCTGCACACGCAGTTTATGGATGACGGGATGCAGTGGGAAGCTTCCCCGATGTATCACAATGAGGTATTGATGAGTACCCTGGAGGCTCTGCGTTTAGCGCGTCTGTGGGGAGATACACTGTTCTCACAAGAGGAAATAGAGATAATTCGAAAGGCTGCTTATGCCACTATGCTGTTGCAGACGCCGGCACATCACCAGCCGATGGTGGGCGATTCCGATGACACCGATGTGCGGGATATTCTGACTCAGGCTGCACTTCTGCTGGAGGATGGTGTGCTGAAAGGCGGGGCCTTTGACCGACTGGACTACGAGAGTATCTGGCTGTTAGGGGCTGAAGAAGATGTCCGGTATCAGTCCATTGCACCGCAGGCACTCAAAGGAGGCGTGACAGAGCTTTCTTCCAGTGGACAGGTAATTCTGCGTACTGGCTGGGACATCAAAGCGGACTGGCTATACTTTAAAAATGGCCCACTAGGTGGTGGCCACGGCCATCAGGATAAACTGCATGTGGGACTGTGGCTGGACGGGGAGGAAATCTTGACTGATGGCGGGCGCTACACTTATACTGATACGCAGGAGCGGTATTGGCTGAAATCCGCAGCCGCGCACAATGTTCCCCTGGCGGACGCAGAGGAATACGCGGACAGCATCGATTCCTGGGGTTATCGGACATTGCCCCAGGCCCTTCCAAACAGGGTCTGCCACAAGGGCGAATATTTCTTTGTGGAAGGCTCTCATACCGGCTATGTCGCTCAGGGGATACTGCTATGCCGTCGGATACTGGTGGTCTCCTCCGATATATTTGTGATTAATGACACTTGGATTGGGCGGCATCCGCGGGAGACGTCGCAGCACTTCCACTTTGCGGAAACTGTTCGTCTAAATACGACATCCCAGGGGCTGGAAGGGATCGGAGCCACGAGTCGCTTTTCGATGCAGTTTTTTGCGCAGGAGCAGTTTGTTCGCATGAAACTGGGAACCGCTCCGCTGGCAAGGCATTATAACAAAATGAAGCAGGTGCCGGACCTGACGGTCAACGCTGAAAACTGCGGGGCCATGACCACAATTCTGGTACGCCGCCGGGATACATCTCCCGTGAGAATTACACCGCAGTCTGTGTACAACGAAGCGTATTCCCATGAGCTTGTCCCGCAACAGGCTGAGGGTTTTGTAATCGAAGCCAACGGACGCCGCCATGGAGTGGTGTTTTTGTATCAGGACGTGGGAAATACTGAGGACTACAATGGGATTTGTGGCGCTTACGGGCTGGGCCGTGTGATGGCCTGTGACCTAAACCAGGCATCGCGGCAAATGATAGTGTTGCAATGGTGACAAAGAAGAAGATTGAAACATTTTGATCTAAGCACCGTTCTGAAAAAGGGCGCACAAAACCGAGCCCATCAAAGAGCGGGGAAAATTAAAAGTTTGCTTAAAACCTGAGCGGTAGGGGAGGCAGTAAGCAAACAGCTTTGGCGCTGACGGATGAAGATGGCATCTTCCACAGAAACCTTCCGGTGTGTAGGAGGGCAGGTCGCTCTTACGGTAGAGTTCAGCGTTGTAGGTTTCATTCTTCTTGAATATATTGTAAATTGCGATGAACAGCATCTTGGCGACGGCGATAATCGCTTTTTTGTGTCCGCTATTCGTATTGGCTATGCAGGAAACGATAAAAGATTTTGGACACCCATGCTACAGCAGATGCGGTAAACGATTTTGCATATAATGCGTCCCCTCAAAACAGTATTTAAGGGAACAGGCAGGGACTGGACACTCGCTGAAAGATTGAAGCAGGCTGTTTCTCCAAAGATAAGGTTGTAGGGTTTAACACTCTAATTGCTGATGCTTGAAGCAGTATCCGGCTCGCAAATGGCTCAGTCCCGCACAAAGCTGAGTCCACGCACCCTTACATGCTGTGTAGTGAGCCTGCATTCTTAAGCCTGTTTTAACAAATTACGATTTGCTGCGTTAGAGGCACCGTGCTTCATGCTCTTTGGCCTCTTGAAGCGTGGCGGAAAGGTATGGTCATAATGATAGGTAAATGGATACCCCTTGAGCGGGTTCTGCGGTTCCCGGAGGTGACACCGGAACAAGTGACCGCTGCGCTGCAGCAGTGTGTGGATCAGGTCCGAAATAATCTGCCGGCCTTTGAGGCTAAATTTCCCGCAGCGAACAGTGAACATAATTTTTACACACCAGGACCTAACACAGACTGGACCCCAGGTTTCTGGACGGGCGAAGTGTGGTTGGCTTATGAAAATGCGAAAAATGACAGTGATCGCTTTTTGTTCCGTAAAGCAGGGGATTGTCAGGTGGACTCGTTTTTAAAACGTATTAACATCAAACACTACGTGGACCACCACGATATGGGATTTTTGTACATTCCTTCTTGTGTGGCGGCCTACAAGCTCACTGGAAGCGTCTCGGCGCGCGAGGCTGCCCTGAAGGCCGCTAACCAGTTGATCACTCGTTATCGACCAATAGGTGAATACATCCAGGCTTGGGGTACCATGGACGACCCTAATAACCACCGCCTGATTATTGACTGCCTGCTTAATATCCCGCTTCTATATTGGGCCACTGAGGTCACTGGGGATGGGAAATATCGGGAAGTGGCAGAAAAACATATCCACACCACCATGAAGCATATCATTCGGGAAGATGGTTCTACTTGGCATACAGTGTTCTTTGATTCGAATACAGGAGGTTTTGTACGCGGCGCGACCTGTCAGGGCTACCGCGACAGCTCTGCTTGGGCGCGCGGCCAGGCGTGGGGGGTTTACGGTACGGCTATCGCCTATAAAAACACAGGGAGAGCTGAATATATCAACTATTTTAAACGTATTGCTCAATATTTCCTGACCCACTTGCCTGACGATCTGTGTCCCTATTGGGATCTTGGCTTTGGGAATGGAGATGAAGCCGATCAGCCGAGGGATTCTTCTTCTTCGGCCATTGTTTGTTGTGGCTTTTTAGAGATGAGTAAATACCTGCCTCAGGAAGATGCGGAGTATTATACCTCTTTGGCAAAAAGGTTGGTGGCGGCACTAATACGTGGTTATCAGGTAAAAAATGATTGTGTTTCCAACGGACAGTTGCTTCATGGCACCTATGCCAAGAAAACACCTTATAATACCTGTGTGAACGCAGGTGTGGACGAGTGCGTAATCTGGGGAGACTATTATTTTATGGAGGCTTTGACGCGTTTGAAAAATCCGAATTGGGAGATGTATTGGTGATTTGGTGTTTCTGTAAAATGAGAGAAACCAAACAAAGGATGGGATGAAGTTGGAAACAGTCAGCTTAAAGGTATTAAGCGCAATGGGGCAGACAAAAGCGGCCTGCGCAGAAGAAAAACAAACGAGCTTGGTTTATGATGAAGAATACGAGCCGGGCGACCGCATTATGCTTTCGGTAAGCAAAGCGGGTGGGTACTATGTACTGCAATTAGAGGATACGCTGGCGCCGGCTCTGGTATATGTTACACGGCCAGAGGTGGAATACAGGATTCCGCATGGCGATGA
The DNA here is from genome assembly GCA_048455095.1 of Anaeromassilibacillus sp. GTDB lineage: Bacteria > Bacillota > Clostridia > Oscillospirales > Acutalibacteraceae > Anaeromassilibacillus. The sequence goes on along the minus strand of DBFXIC010000192.1, from coordinate 1,010 downwards.
CCGCATCGTCTTTTCACCCAAGAGCTTTTCCGGCCGCCGCCACCTTATCCGTGCGCGCATCGCCCGCCCGGAAGAGGTCGCTGCGCGGCGGAACCTGGCGTTCAATCCCTATGACCGGCACGGCGATACGGGCATTTACCCGCATGCGAGGGCCAATGTGGAAACACGCGGGGAGGCTGTGTTCGCGGCCTACAATGCAATCGACGGCATTTATGAAAACGGCTCTCACGGCGAATGGCCTTACCAGAGCTGGGGCATCAACCGGGACCCGAACGCGGAATGGACGCTTTCCTTCGGCAGGCCGGTGGGCATCGACGAACTGCGGCTGACACTGCGGGCGGACTTCCCGCACGACAGCTGGTGGGAAAGCGCTGTCGTCGCGTTTTCGGACGGCAGCGAAGAAACGTTGGAGTTGAAAAAGGAGAGTCATCCACAGGCGTTTGACATCAAAGCACGTACAGTGGAATGGCTGACGCTCAGGCATCTGAAAAAAGCGGATGATCCTTCTCCGTTCCCGGCGCTCACGCAGTTTGAGGCATGGGGAACAGAAGCTGCAGAACAATAAGTGACAAGGAGCAAAAACAATGGAAATCCGATATTCAAGCAACCAGCGGGACTTCAAGCGCTATACAACAGAGGAGACGCGCAAAGAGTTTCTGATCGAGAACCTGTATGCGGCAAACGAAGTGGTGGCGGTGTACAGCCATGTGGACCGGATGGTGACGCTGGGGTGCATGCCCACTACAGAGACGGTGCCCATCGACAAGGGCATCGACATCTGGCACAACTTCGGCACGCAGTATTTTCTGGAGCGCCGGGAGATCGGCATCTTCAACATCGGCGGCGCGGGCAGCATCACGGCGGACGGCGTAAAGTACGAGCTGGGCTACAAGGACTGCCTGTACATCACGCAGGGGACGAAGGAAGTGCTGTTCGCCAGCGAAGACGCGGCGAAGCCCGCGAAGTTCTACATGGTGTCGGCCCCGGCACACCGGGCGTATGAGACGAAG
>DBFXIC010000191.1:0-3775 GCA_048455095.1 Anaeromassilibacillus sp. | reverse complement strand
CTCCGGCCCTGGCCTTCGAGCTTCGACAGGCTCGACGCCGACACGTCCATCCCCCGCAGCTGCAGCAGGGCCAAAAACTCCGTCTGCTTCCAGCCTGCGGCCCGACGCAGCTCCGCCACGCGGGCCCCGACCGTGTTCCGGTCTCCAAGCGGGTATATTCTCGGTCTCATTTGCTGTTATCTCCCGTATTTATTTTTCAGACGGCGGCTTGTTTCCGCCGCGTAATTGTCCAAATTGTCCTCGGTGCTTTGCTTCTTTCTGGCGGCCGCGCGCACGGTATCCCGGGCGGCTTTCCAGGCTATGTACCTTTTGCAGCCTGCATGGCATCCCGTGGCGCGGTGACCGCAGTCCCTGCATGGAGGCGTTGGATCAGCCTTATCCATGGATTCACCATCGATAGGGTTAGGCCTGCGGCATTTCATCTGTCCGTCTCCCTTCTGTTCTCCGGGATGAGCCTGTCCAAGTAATCGCACAGCTCTTGATACTCCGATCGAGCGATGGGATCGTGCCCTCCGGGAAGAGGTAAGCGGTTGATTTTCTCCAGGAACTCGTGCTTGACCTTGCGCAGGTATTCCGCCCGGCGCCTTGCTGGCAATACATATTTCGGGCAATCAATCACCACCTGCTGCAGCCCCGCGGCATAACACCATGCGGCGCACTCATAACAGCGGCATTCTTTATGTACCGTTTTATTGGCGTCCGTGCGGACTCTTCCGCACGGCTGCATAGCGCGGATCGTGATTCCCAATGCTTTACGCTTGCGGTACACCTGTTCCGGCGTGAGATACAGCTTGTCCGCGATCTCTTTGTTGGATGCGCCAGCGGCCGATAAGGCCTTCAACTGCTCAATCTGTTCAGATGTCCATTTCATACGGTTTTTCTCCCTTGACTTTTTCTTCTTGCCGCGATAGGCTTGATTCGTGAAGAATTACCCTTGTGCCGCTGTCGGAAGTTCCAGTTCCGGCGGCGGTATTTTTATGTTCCGGAATGAGTCAGTCATGGGGCAACCCCTCGATTTTTAGAGCTCGCTCAGTAAGCATGATCGCTGCCTCCAAGGCTAAATACTGGTTGCACCACTCCCCTGTGGACATTTTCCCATCTGATACCAACCCCATCTGGTACAAATAACAGCGAGGACAATCCGGAGTATTCGTCGTCGCACAGGCTTTCAATGCCTCCACAACTTGCTCTAAGTTGGGATTAATTACTTGACCTTTCATTTTGTTTCGCTCTCCTTTCCGTGAGTTTTATTCACGTTTTTACGATGCATGGTGCCAGGCTGCGGATTTTTTATGCCAATAGATTGCCTGAGCACAGCGCGACGCGGCCGCGCTCACCTGCTGCTCCATGATCGAGTATGCGTTCAAAACGGCGACGTCGTCGCAATCCGCCGCCTGCGACAGCGCGTCGTTTAACTGGCGCAGCGCCTCGACGACCCTTTTGTCCATCACGATTCCTCCCTCCCCAGCAGCCAGTTCACGGAAACGTTGAGCGCGTCCGCAAGGGCAAGAAGCTCATAATCCAATGCGCCCCGAACCTGGCCTTCCAGCTTTGACAGGCTGGCTCCCGTGATGTCCACACCGCTGTCGTGCAGCTTGTCCAGCAAGACCTTCTGCCTGATTCCCTGGCTTCTGCGGGCCATTTCGACGCGTTCGCCGATGATATTCCGGGTGCCCCGTTCCTTTTTCCTGATTCTCATTTTTGATCATCCTTTCATTCTCGAATTACAATTCCCATACCGATAAACAGACCTTCCGCGAGACCCAGATCAAGCGCGCCCCATGCGGGCAGGACGCCCGCGCTTACTGCGGGAATCGTCAGCAGCGCGCTAATCAGGCCGATATAAAACAAAATGTTTCCTATGCGCAAAAAGTCAGACGCATGTTCTCCTTTTGTCAATTTGGTTTCCCTCCTATTGGATAACAGATTTTCGGTCGGATAAACTACTTTTGAGGTGATTACTATGGCAAAGCAAGGAATGGCACGTCCTGACTGGACAAAGCAGCCTAAAAATGACGCTCCGCCCGTACCCGAAATCCAGGGCAAAGCCAAGCATGGTAAGGATCATGCACGTCCCATTATCGCCGGGACGGCCGGACCTGAAATGAAGGTCTACCATGAATTAAAGGGCGATGGCTCTGTTGGAAATTCAAATCCTTAACGATTACCGCCCCTTTGATCGGGGCGGTTTTCTTTATGCACTCTCATTCTGTGATCGTTTCTTCTGCCACTCTTCAAACGCGGCTTGTACCCTCGGGTTCTCAAAATATCGTTGGATTGCATCTAAAAGTGTACGATGCATCATATCCTTTTCTATCGCCGGAACGCGGTTATAATCAAAATCGATACTGTCCGGCGTGCGTGCACGGATCGCAAGTTCTCTCGGCATGGCTTTCCCTTCTTTCTGGCCACTGTGAGGCGGTTTTTATTTTGTCGAAATTTCTCGTTGCGCTGGACGCCGTCAAGTGGTAAAATTTAAATAGGAGGGAGAATTATGAATGAAATGAATGAACGGAAACAGAAAGTCTATTACTACTCGAACGGCGGAAAAGTCTGGGGATTAAGCGGCTATATGTTCTTTTGGCTACCATTTATAGTTTTTGGTGCTTTACGAACATTGTTCAATTATTTTGTGGCGTGGGATGGTGATTCTATCGGATTTATTTTTTCACTAGGAGTTGTCCTGACTGGAATACTTTCTCTCGTAACGATCCATGCAGTAGATAAATGGGCTTTCTATTCGAATTTGATCTTTTTATTTCTTTACACTGCGAGCATAATCATTGATATGATCTCTGTATTTATTTCTGCTGCTAATTTGAGTCAAACCATGAACGATGCAGTAGGGCAAACATCTGAATCTTTAGGAAATTTGCCATACTTTAATGCAGTTGCAGGGTTTGTACAGTCTTCATTTGCCACTGGAATTGGTATGGGGACTTTTTTAATCATCATGGGTGGTCTCATAATCCTTTTGATGCTTGCAGTTTTCTTTTACATCTTTCTTAGAAACCGCAAACTCTTCTTTACGTCGCTATGTGATCTCAAGAAGGAGTACGATTAACAAATTGCTTCGTACTTTTAGCCGCTCTGCTAAGGGGCGGCTTTTCTTTTCATTGCTTTCTCCTAATGTGAAATTGAAAATAAGAAGGTGAAATTCTGTGGATGTGAAATTAACAAAAGATGGAGATGCTTTAATATGCTTAATGTATAAAAAATATTGTGAAGAACGAAAGCATGGCAAAAGCATCGAAGAATCTGCATATATGGGAGATGACATTGATATTCAAAGAAATCTGGTTCCCAAATGGCTTGTTGATGATGTTTCTCTTTCTGATGACGGAATATGCTATATGAGGGATCGGTTCCCAAAAGGCATTTCGGAAATCATAGATGCTCTTTCTATACTTTCTGGTTTGGTTGTTCCATGGCTATAACAGGTTTTCCATATTGATCTCCTATTGCCCATTCTTTATGCGATGTTTGGTTGCACACACGATAAGCAGCGTTGGGATTATGCTTGCAGAACGGCTTTTGACATCCCCTTGCTTTTTTAGGGTCGCATAAATACCATGTCTTTTTCGTAATAAATCTTCCTTTTCCGCCGCTCCGCTGTGGGGCGGCTTTTCTTATGCGGATTTTTGGTTTGAATCCGTACCGAATATTTCGTTGGGAGTCACTTCCAGTGCTTCCGAAATGCGCATAATATCAATGGCTTTGATAATTCTTCTTCCATTGAGCATATCGCTAAGTTTCTTATTCGTGATGCCTACTC
>DBFXIC010000190.1:0-6013 GCA_048455095.1 Anaeromassilibacillus sp. | reverse complement strand
CTTGTCGACTTCCTTCTGCGTGGCCGCTTCGTCGTCGTAGACGGTCTGTGCGTTGTTGAGCGCATCTGTAAACTGCTTCTTGACGCTCGGGACCAGCTTATCGATGGTCTCCTGCGGGACTGCCAATGCCTCGTTCAGGACAACTTCCAGGATGCCCTTGTTCACATTCGTGAAGGCAAAGCGCAGGCTGGTGTTCTCGTTCGGCATGGTCAGAGTATAGGTGCAGCCATCGGTTTCAAACGGGATGTCCTCGCCGTTGAGCTTTGCACTGGAGAATGCACCGTTTACAGGGGTAAAGGTAAAGGTCAGTTTTTCTCCCGCCAGCACCTTTGCGCTGTAGATCGCATTGGTGGAGATGATCTCATCCGCATTTCCGCTGACTTCCATGGAAGCGTTCCCGCTCCACTGAGCGGTCAGCAGGTGAGATTCCGCCGGAATCGGCTCGCTGCTGGTATTCTCCAGAATCAACTGATCCATCGCCAGGTTGTTGCGGTTGATGTTCATGTTCTGGTCGTAAATGTTACCATTGTTATAGGTGAAAGTGATGGTATGCTCACCCTCGGTCAGGTGCATCTTCATACGCGGCGAGCGATAGAACACGTCGTTGAACGTGACGGAGAACGACATAGTGCCGTAGTCCTCGCCGTCCAGCAGAACGGAACGGATCGCCGCATAGTTGCCGCTGGTGGTATCGCCGCCGTTGTTGTACAGCGCGCTTACCAGGTAATCGCCCTCCGCCGGGACCTTCACCGTAAAGGTGATGTCGGTGCCGCTGTTCGGACGGTTGTCCTGTACATAGCCGGAGCCGGAGAAGCCCTTGATCGAGCTTGTGAAGCAGGCGCTGTTATACGCAGCGTCCTCCGCCTCGTACTTGAGCATCGTGCCGTTGGGGTTCCAGATGATCGGCTTGGAGAGTTCGGATGCGATGCCGGCCTCGTCCACCGCTACCAGCGAGTAGCTGCCGTACACATCCTGCGGGATTGCATAGCTGGTCTTGCCGGTCACATCGACGTATTCCGTACCGGTCCACAGCTTATAGGTGTAGCGTGCATCCGGGGTCCAGGTCAGGACGCCGTCCTTGAGCTCCATCTGGGGCAGGTCGGGGCAGATGACCAGGTTCTCGGGCTTGAGATTGATCTCACTGCGCTTACCGCTGTCCTCCACCATGATTTCAATCGTGTATTTGCCGGAAGCGTCCGTCGGGAAGACATAATCCGCACCCTTTTCTTCTCCATTCACTTTGAGGGAAACGATGGTATCGCCCTTGCCGGAGAGCTTCAGGGTCAGATCCGCATTGCGGTATGCATAGTTGCTCAGTTCAAATGGGCCTTCCATCCAATCCGGCACATACGGTGCGAAGTGGATGCCGTCCAGCTCATACGTCATGCCGAACAGAACGCGATAGAATACGGCCAGCTGGCCCGCCACGGACCAGAGCTGACGGTGCGCATTGTTACCTACGCCGGTCTCATAGTGGATGACCTCGTCGTTCGACAGGTTGCGCGCTGCGCCAGACATGATGGATTTCATGATCTCCTCTGCGAGCTGGTGGTTGCCGCCGGTCATGGCCGCTTCCATCAGGGCCGCTTCCCAGCCGGGCCATACGCCGCGGTTGTGGTAGATCGCGCCGAAATTCTTGCCGCGCTTCTGCGGGTAGACGGTGTTTGCGCCGTACTTGACGAGCGGATAGTTCGCCATCAGCTTTTCAGCCATTTCCGGAGTGGCGATGTCGTAATAGATCGCATAGCCCGCGGAGATGACGTCCGTCTTTTCCGCCAATACGTTGCCCATATACTCCGGATACTGCCAGGAAGCATAGTATCCTTCGTCTTCCATCCAGAAGTTGTCGTTGATCGCCTTTTTGAGGTCCTCAAAATGTTTTGCCCACTTGGCGGTTTCCGCCGGGTCCTTGCCGAGGATTTCGGAGGCCTGCTCCAGGACCTTAAACATCACCGCATACTCGATGTTGGTGTTGCTGGCCTTGGATTCCATGATGTCGGAGAAATAGCCCTCGTCCATCCAGTCGGGATACGTCTTGGAGCGGTGGTCGAGGCCGGAGGTCTCGCCCTTGAAGAGGCCCGTATTCGGATCGTAGACCGTGTGCAGGTCCTTCTCCGCCGTGTACGCCGTAATGTCATAGACGGTGTTGAGGAATTCCTTGTCGCCCGTTGCAAGGTAATTTTCCCATGCAGCCAGCGCGATAATGATGCGGTCCGTAGAGGCCGGATAGGAGCCGCCGGTGCCGGTGTCCTCTACCCATTCCTGGGGGTTGCCCTGCACCTTCTGCAAGAGGCTGTTGCCGGACTGCTTCGGGAACGCCCATGCCAGCGAATACTGGACAGAGATCGCGGTGTCGCGCGTCCAAACCTTGTTCCAGTTCGCGCCGGTATTGAACACTTCCACATTTTCTCCGGTGTGGACGCTTCTCTCTGTGAAGATATCCTCCAGGGATTCCTGTAGCGCCATGTTGTACAACGCCTCAGAGATCGGCATGTTCTTTGCCGTGTACTGCGGCAGCTTGGAGATATCTTTGGAGAGCTTCCAGGTGCTGTTCTCATAGGAAGAATACAGCTGCTTTCCGTCTTTGGCGGTCATGGTATACACGCCGTCGACGATCTTATCCGGGTAAATGTCATAGTCAAAGCGGGTGCTGTTCAGCGTATAGTGCGCGCTGTGCCAGCTGTCCGGCGCCTGCGTCAATTCCACGCGTTTCTCCTTATCCTGGGACTCCAGGGCGATGGAGAGGGAGTCGTCCACGAGGCTGCCGATCTTGAGATAGCCGCTCACGGTGCGCAGAATCCACTTGCCCGCATCGGTGTCCGCGCCGTCCGCCTTACAGGCAACGAAGCCGGAGCCGTCGTTGACCAGATAATTGCCGGTCGCCTTGTTTTGAATTGCATAATTGCCGTTGTCGTCCGGAATGAAGTTCCAGGTATACGGGTCGCGGTCTTTGCTATCCATCTCGCCATTGTACCGCAGCAAGCCGCTGCCGTCGTCGAACAGGTACTGGCTCTTCCAGCGGTTGGAGATGCTCACGCTCTCATACGCCGGCGCTTCGACCGGAACGGAGATGGTGAAGTAGTTGATATTCCAGCCCTCGTGCGTCACATTGAAGCGGATGGTCTGGCGGCCCGCCTCCAGCGGGACCATAACCTTTACATCGGTGTAGGTCTGCCAGCCGCCCGTATACGGGATGGAGGCTGTGACGCCGTCCGGCGCCGCAGTGGTCACAATGGAAACGCCGTTCGGGGAACCCTGCACGCCGCCGTCCGTATTCTTACTCGCCACGCGCAGCGTGAACTGATAGGTGCCTGCTTCCATGACCATGACGTTGTCATAGTAGAAATAGTCGCCTGCATCGGTATTGCCGACGTTCAGGGTGCCACCCACATCGCCGCAGTTCTCAGTTCTGACGCCCGCTTTGTCACCCATCGCGGGATCGCCACCCTGGCCGTCAAAGTCCTCGGCTTCAATCTTTGCCACGCCGTCCGGTGTGACGGTCGCTTTGGCTTCTGTTTGGACGTCGAAGTAATTAAAGTTCCAGCCCTCGTGCGTCACATTGAAACGGATGGTCTGCATACCCGCGTTCAGCGGAACATTCAGATAGACGTCGGTATAGGTCTGCCATGCGCCCGTAAACGGGATGCTGGCAACCACGCCTTCGGGAGCCGCCGTCGTGACGATGGTCACGCCGTCCGGGGAACCCTGCACGCCGCCCTGGGTGTTGTTGCTTGCCACGCGGAGGTGGAACTGATAAGTGCCCGCCTCTTTTACATAGATGTTGTGATACAGCATATAGTCGCCTGCGTCCGTGCTGCCTACATTCCGGCCGCCGCCGATGTCGCCGCAGCTTTCCACCCTGACGCCGGCCTTGCTGCCCATTTCCGGGTCGCCGCCCTGCTCGTCAAAATCTTCCGCCTCGATGCGGGTGACGGTGTCACGGCTGATGACTGCCTTGGCCACATCCTCAATGTTTTCCAGCTCCACGGAGACGGTGACTGCCTTCGCAGGCATCACGAAGCTGTAAGTCTTGTCGCGCTCCACCTGGAGTACATCGAGGGCGATGCCGTCCGCATCGGTTGCAACGACCTGTTTGACCTGCTTATCCGCCGGGATGTTGGAGACAAAGACCTTGACGGTCTCGCCCAGCGCCGCACTGTCCTGCACGGACAAGGTGGCCTCCTGGTCGGCCGCGACCTTCACCGTGTAGGTATCGCCTGGCCGCTCGCTGTCGATCCTCCAGAGTTCCACGTTATCCACCTGCATGGAAGTGCTACTTCCACCCTTGCAGTGGAACGCAATATTGACCTTGCCATCTTTGACCTCGATCTCCGAGGAGAATCTCTGATAGGCGCTGTTGAATGGGATATCTACCAGGGATTCGGCCGAGCCGTTATAGCCAGTGAGCTCCATACGGCTGATCTGCGCTGCATTATGGGACATCTTCACCGTGGCGTTCACGCGGTAGGTGCCATCCGGCAGACCGCTGATGGTCTGGCTCAAACGTCCTTCATAAGCGGATTTCTCATAAAAATAGAACTTGTATTTGCCGCTGAATGCATCGTTATCATCCACGCCATAGCCAGCGTTGCTGATGTTGTCGACGGTCCAGTAGTCAATACTTCCGTTTTCAAAGCCGCCGTTCGGGACCGGGATCTGGGTCATCACCATGGGCGCGCGGCTCACGGAGATATTGTCCAGATTGATATTGGCGGAATCATTTTCGCCCGCCACAATGGTCAGGGTATTTTTGCCCGCGTTCAAATGTACGGTAACCGGCAACTCATCCCAAAGGCTCCAGCTCTTGAGCGTGGGGAAGACCACCTGCTGTGCGTTTTCCGCGTCGTCATTCGCATAGACACTCATGGTACGGGCTGCGCCCCCGCCGTTGCCATAGCGCACAAACACCGTGTAGTCGCCTGCTTCGGCCACCGTGATATTGGAGAAGCGCATGCCATCACCTGCGTCATGGAGCCCTGCCGCATATCCGGAGCCAGTGTAGCCAGCATGGATAGCCTCGTTCTTCATATTGCCCAGGACTTCCGCGTCCTCCGCCTCAAACATCTCTTGATCGATCTGCGCAGTGCTGTAACCCTGTGCAGATCCCTCTTCCGCCGCCAACGCCTGTGCGCCGCCCGCCAGCAGATACGACGGGGACAGTAGCATGGATGCCGCCAGCAGCAGAGATAACCACTTGTTCTTTTTCATCTTCTTTTTGCTCCTCCTTGTCCTCCCGGTTTGCCCGAAGTCCATTTCCCGGGTAAACCTATTTTCATCCGTTCTTCCTTTGTGTCTGTCACTCTCAGCTCCCTTCTCAACAGGCAACCGTTTGCCGTCTAATGAATTTACCGAATTGATACTTTACTAAAATTTAAACAAAAAAGCCTCTCTATGTCAAGGGAATAAATTGTGATTGCCTGAATTTTTTTGCCATGTTATGGGAATAAGCACACTTTCCCAGGGATCCTTTGCGTGGATTTAAAATTTCACATGACAATGGCATTTCATCTCTTCACTGCGTTAATAAATGGTGGAACATACAGGTTGGAAAAATTCTATGATTATATAGGAAAAACGCTCCTTGTTGATTACGTTCAGACCGAAAACGCTCCCTGAGAATAGGAACACCCCCACTTAAACTGGACCTTACAGATGTGCCTCTGCAGCTCTAGCGAATAATCTTAATAAAACCTCAAAGAGAGTGTACTCTGTACGCTGCCTTCCCTTAGGTGCTCTGCATCCATTTTCCTTTTAGATAAGGACTTCAAATGTTGAACGCTTTACCTTCAGATACACGCAGCCCGAATGTATCAAAGGCAGGGACTCTAAAATGTTTGGTTCTGGGAAGCGTTCGTCTACATTTGTATCGATTTGGTTTTATAAACGTTACTTTAACGATAGAAAATTTATCTCTGCGGACAACACCATTACGGTAAGGAGAAATCTGTAAAGCGGCTTTGAAAATACCTTTGAGGTTCTTGTTGACCCAAAGAGCCAACATTCCCCTGGAAAC
>DBFXIC010000189.1:0-4550 GCA_048455095.1 Anaeromassilibacillus sp. | reverse complement strand
CTCATCAGCTGCGCGCCAAGGGATTCGATCTCTGCGCTGGCAGTTTGATTTTGAATGGTTGTACGCATTGTTTTCCTTCCTCTCCCGATCAATAATCGCGCCGGTTTTCTCCATGAAAGGCCGCGAGGCAGCATGCTTCATTGCCGTTTGGCGATCAAAAAGCCGCCAAAACCGGCCTTTCCGGCGCGTCCGATTTCCTCTATTGTATCATTCCCAATTGGAAACTGCAATGCGTTCTTTTGCCGTTATAGGAGTCCATGTGATTTAAACAACGTCAGAAGATGCGCGTTCATCAGCTTCTTTCCCATCATCTCCTTAAACTGATAGGAGTGCGTCTTTCCGTCGATCCGCATCCGTTCCAGTTTGGGACTCATCTGCTCCTGTTCCGCCAAAATTTCTTCATAAATATCCTCAAATTTTGCCAACCGGTCAATCGCCGGACCGACATATCCCTGTTCTGTTTGCGCGGCCGCTCCATTTTCCACAAACCAGGGGCTGTCCGGCGTTTTTTGTTTTGACAAGCGTTCCATTTCTACACCGCCTTTATTCCGTATGAATCAATATTGTATAAAGGATGGCACATCCCCCCGGTCCTGTCAAGCCGGTTTCCCATGAATAGAACAAAAAATCCCGTGGCAAAACAAGGCTGTTTCACCACGGGATTAAAATGCATATTATTTTCCAAACAGGGCGGCCGCTTGTCGCATATTTTCCATCACCGGCACGCCAAAGGGACAGCGCTTCTCGCAGGCTCCGCAGCGGATGCATTCCGCCGCAGTATGCGTCAGAACCGCATAGTGCTCCCGCACCGTCTCCGGGACGCCGCCCTGCGCCCTGGACAAATTCAAGAATTTTGTCACCGCCGCCACGTCGATTCCCTTGGGGCAGGGGGCGCAGTGGCCGCAGTACATGCAATGGCCCTGCCAGCTGATTTTCGGAAGGCTGGCGAACGCCTCCGCATAGTCCTTTTCCCTGTCCGGCGCATCTTCATAGGCGATGCTATACTGCAGTTGCTTCAACGAGCGGGCGCCTGTCATGACAGACGCCACCGCGGGACGGGTCAGCGCATAATGAAGGCACTGATAGGGCGTGAGCGCCTTTCCCGCCGGGGAGAGCTTTCCATCCAGCAAATCACCGCCGCCAAAAGCTTTCATCACGGTGATTCCCACACCGAGGCGCTGGCACGCTTCATAAAGCGCTTCGCGGTCCGGGTCCATATTCAGCAACGGCTGCTCGTAATTCTTTTCATCCCAAAGCGCAAAGCAATCCTCACCGGCAGGCTGCAAATCGTAGCAAGGGTTCACGCTGAACATCAATACCTCGATTAGCCCGCTATTGACCGCCTCCTGCGCCACCACTGGATTATGGCTGCTCAGCCCGATATGAAGGATTTTCCCGGCCGCTTTCATCTCCTGGGCATATCGCATCACCGGGCCGTCTTTCACTGTATTCCAATCCTCCAGGGAATCCACATAGTGGACCATCCCGATCTCCACATAATCGGTCTGCATGCGATCGAGAAAATCTGTAAATCCCTGCTTGACCTCTTCGATTGCGCGGGTACGCTTATATTGCCCATCCTTCCAAATGGTACACAGATGCGCCTGCAGGACAAATTTTTCCCGCCTGCCCTGCATCGCTCGTCCCAGATGGGTTCGCAATTCGGGATGCGGCGTATAGAGATCGATGCAATTGACGCCCGCCGCCGCCATGAGGTCCAGATACGCCTTAACCTCTTCATAGGACCGGTCCACAAAGCCTTCGCAGCCCATGCCGATCTCCCCGACGCGCAGCCCGGTGCGGCCCAATTCCCGGTAATTCATGGTTTCATTCCTCCACCTCTTGTCCTTTCAGGACTTCGTTGATGCAACTCAATGCATTAAGTGCCCGCGGGAATCCTACATACGGCAGGCATTGGGTGATTGCAGCGACCAGAACTTCCCGGCTATTTCCAACGTTCAAGTTTCCCTGCACATGTGATTTCACCTGGCTCTCGCATCCGCCCAGCGCACTAACGATACAGAAGGTGAGCAACTCCCTCGTTTTCAAATCCAATCCCGCGCGCGTATAAAAATCGCCAAAGCAGAAGGCCGAGAGATAGTCCTGAATGTGCTGTTGCCCCTCCGGCGCGTTTGTCCGCATCTGGTCGATCACTTCGCCGAAGATGGCCTTCTGTACCGCCAATCCCTTTTCAAGGCGGTTGCACTCATTTGTCTGTGCCTGCGGCTCCAGAGGAAGGGCAACCCCCTGCGCTTGAAACACCTCATTGACCGTCTCAAGCGCGCACAGCGTCTTTGGGAAGCCAATATAGGGCGCGCACTGATAGACTGCCTCTTTGACCGCTTCCGATTTCAGACCGGTATTCAGCGCGGCCTCCACATGGACGCGCAACTGCGGCAAAGCCTGATTAACGGTCAGCACTACCAGCGCAATCAATTCCCGGGTTTGGTCATCCAAACCGCCTTGCTCATACACCTCGCCAAAGACAAAGCTGCTTAAAATGTCCTGAAACTCTGGATCGGTCAAAAGCGCGGCAGGCTGTTGTTCCCCGAACAACGCTCGGTATTTCTCCTTGCCTTCTTCTTTTCGTCCCATTGTAATTTCTCCCTTACCATTCGACAAACGGCGCCCGCAGCAGGCAGGGTTCCGCTCTTACAGGCCTTCGTTCCGTTGCGTCTTTTGATTTGTGTGAAAAACTGTTACACAGCCTTTCCCATCTCGTATGCCTGCTGCATGGCGGGCGTATCCTGAATCTCGCCGACTTTCCATGCACCCGTCCCATAGAGAATTCCCTTTTCTTTTGCGCCATTCAAACAATCCTCTGTGAAGCCACGGAAACTCTCGATGGTGCGTCGCATCATCGCTTCGTCGTTGTCCGCCGCTGTGACAATGAAATAGAACTCCTTGTTGGTCATCCGGGTATAAAGCGGCACCGTGCGGTCGATCAACGTTTTCATCTGGGCGCACATGGTATAGAAATAGACCGGCGTGGCCATTACAATCACATCCGCTGCCACCATCTTTTCCAATATCTTCGCCATGTCGTCTTTCTGCACGCATTGGTGGGTGGTATTGCAAACGCCGCAGCCTGTGCAATATTGGATGTTCTTCTCTTTCAAAAAGATCTTTTCGACGGAATGGCCCGCCTCCTGCGCGCCCTTCAGGAACTGGTCGCACAGCGTATCGGAATTTCCTCCCTTACGGGGAGAAGAAGACAAAATTAAAACATTTTTACCCATATATGTTCCCTCGTTTCTCAAGTTGAAAGGATAATCATCCTTATTTGAGCTTATCATATTCGCTCGGGTCCAGGAACTCCAGCCACTCGTTGGACGCCCCCTCTGCGGGAACCTCCACCGCCAGGTGCTGGAACCAGCTGTCTTTGGCAGCGCCGTGCCAGTGCTTAACCTCAGGTGGAATATTGACTACATCGCCCGGACGCAGCTCTTGCGCGGGTTTGCCCTCTTCCTGATACCAGCCTCTGCCTCCGGTCACCAAAAGGATTTGCCCGCCCTTATGATGAACATGAAAGGCGTTGACCGTCTTTGGGGAAAATGTCACCACTGCAATCCCAACGCCGGACGTAGTCAACATGTTGAGATAGGATGCGCCCGTAAAATATTGCGCGTATGCTGTGTTTTCACCACCGATCGGGAAAACGGCGCCCGGTCCCAAGTCCTTGTTCATCTGCTCTATGTCCATAATCGTTCCCTCCATCTGTTGTCTCACCGTCTTCAACGAGTCTCTCGATGAATTTAGCATACGCCCTGGAGTTGGCTCCAAGTCAAATGAACATTTTGTGAACAGCGTTTGCCACGATTGGAAAATCCGGATAATATAAAAAGGAGAAACCGCTTCCGGCTTCTCCTTTTGTTGATTTCTATTGCAGCTCCCGCTTTGCCTTTACCTTTTTATAGACCACGATGCCGATATAAAGCAAGAGGAAGCCGACCAAAATTGCCACCAGTGTGGCCGTTTCTCCCGGGCCGCCCATCTTGACCTCCGCCCAGAGGGAATCGAGCAGCAGGTTTGTCTTTTCCGGCAGATTGACGAAAACCTCGGACTTATCCAAAATCTCCTTCGGCGGGTAGAAAATCGGGTTCTCCACGGTCTCCTCCGGAAGCAGCTCCTTGGCCGCAGATTCCGGCGTAGAATAACCGATATAATCCACATTGGCTGCGGCAATTTCCGGATCACAGAGGAAATTGATGTACTCCTCGGCCTCTTTTTTGTGCGCCGCCCCCTTCGGGATACAGAGCGCATCGACAAAGAAATTCGTGCCCTCCTCTGTCGGGATGGCAAAGCCGATATCCGGATTGTCGTCCACAAGGGTCGCAGCGTCGCCCGCATAGTATGGCGCAAGCCACGCGTCACCGCTGGCCATCTTGTCAAAGATCTGATCCATAACATAGGCCTGAATTAACGGTTTCTGCTCCTTGAGTAGCATGGCGGCCTCCTGCCATTCCCGTTCGTCTGTAGAGTTAAAGGAATAGCCGAGAATCTTCTGAGCGATTCCAAAGGAATCGCGGGGATTGTCAAACATCAGAATT
>DBFXIC010000188.1:0-2663 GCA_048455095.1 Anaeromassilibacillus sp. | reverse complement strand
TGTCGGCTTCCTTGTGTGGGCATTCCACATGGCCTTCCGGATAACATGCGCCGCCAATACAAAACTCTTCACCTCGCTGCTCTCGGATATCCCGAATCAGTTCACTGGCATAGCGATAGTATAGGGGAGAGGGGAAATCCGTATCCTGCGGAATGTCACCGCGCAGCGCAAGAATATTTTCTATGTGATTTTCCTGCATGTGTCCCAGCATGGAAACGACATCCTCCTTTGTGGAGGACACGCAGGTCAGGTGTGCCAAAGCGGGGATACCGTAGGTATCCTGAATTTTAGAAGCAATCTCCACAGTGCGCTTGGAAGTGCTTCCACCCGCACCATATGTAACACTGATAAAATCGGGGTGAAGTGCAGCGATTTTATCGATAATGACGTCCATCTTGCTCATATCCGCCCCGGCCTTTGGGGGGAAAATCTCGCATGAAAAAGTCGTTTTTCCACTTTGTAACAGGTCTTTGATTTTCAAAGTCGCTCTATCCTTTCTAATAAAAACAGGCCATGCCCATCTTCATATTCTCTGATATTTGTTTTGTGATAGGATAAAAGGCCTCCGAGATGATTCAGGCTATAAATGTTCTTAGCTATGAAACTGTTTTCCGCTTATTATATCATAAGAAAGAGAAAAGATGAAACGAAATCCATGGTTCTGTTGGATTTTGTTCCATCTTTTTGAAAGATATGTTTTCTTTTATGCTAGGGCCTGTTCCAGATCCCAGAGCAAATCATCGATATGCTCCGTACCAATCGAGAGCCGGACAGTGCCGGGCTTAATGCCGGATGCAAGCAATTCACTTTGTGTCAGCTGTGCATGGGTGGTGCTGGCAGGATGGATGACCAGCGACTTGGAATCCGCTACATTGGCGAGCAGGGAAAAAACCTTCAGCCGATCGATAAACGCCATCGCCTGCTCTGCGCCGCCCTTGAGCTCCACGGTAAAAATAGAGCCGCCACCTTTTGGAAAATAGCGTTGATATAGGTCATGGTAGGGGCTTTCTGAAAGAGAGGGATGGTTGACGTACTCTACTTTGGGATGCGTATGCAGATAAGTTGCAACTTTTACAGCGTTCTCTACATGGCGCTCTACGCGAAGAGAAAGCGTCTCCAGCCCCTGTAAAAAGAGAAATGCATGGAAGGGACTCAGTGTTGCACCTGTATCCCGCAGCAGAATGGCACGAATTCTTGTAATATAGGCTGAGGTGCCACAGGCCTTTGTAAAACTGAGGCCGTGATAGCTTGGGTTTGGTTCCGTCAAACCGGGGAATTTTCCAGAAGCCTCCCAATCAAAGCGTCCGGAATCCACAATCACACCGCCGATGGCAGCGCCGTGTCCACCGATAAATTTGGTAGCGGAGTGTACGATTATGTCTGCGCCGTACTCGATAGGCCGCAACAAATAGGGTGTTGCAAACGTATTGTCTACAATTAATGGAAGGCCATGGCTGTGCGCAATCTCTGCGATAGCTTCTAAATCCACAATACTGCTGTTTGGATTGCCCAGGGTCTCAAGATAAAGCGCTTTCGTATTCGGCTGGATCGCTTTTGCAAAATTTTGAACGTCGTCTGGATTGACAAGCGTGGTGGTAATTCCAAATTCCGGCAGAGTGTGTGCAAAAAGATTGAATGTGCCCCCATAAAGCGTATTTGCCGCTACAATGTGGTCGCCTGCGCCGGCAATATTTTCAATCGCATAGGTAACAGCTGCGGCACCGGAAGCAGTGGCCAGTGCTGCTATGCCGCCTTCCAACACGGCGATGCGCTGTTCAAATGCATCGTTGGTTGGATTTCCGAGGCGGGAATACATGAATCCCAGCTCTTGAAGGGCAAAGCGGGCCTCTGCTTGGGCACAGTTTTCAAAGACATAGGAGGAGGTCTGATAGATCGGTACACAGCGTGCGCCAGTGGCAGAGTCCGCATTTTCTTGCCCTGCATGCAGCTGTAACGTTTCAAATCTCCAATCGCGTTCGGTACGGTTCATTGTTTATACGCCTCTTTCATGGATTATTAAAAATAGAAGAAGATAAAAAGGCGTAGCACATTCGTGCCAAAAACATTTTGGAGGACAAGAGTTGTTTTAACATACGCATTTGATGGCCTCCTCTATAATCTTATAATTTCTATAAAAATAGTGGGATTTAATGGAAAATAGAATACTGCAAAAAGGGGATTTTGTCAATCCCCTTTTTCGATCCTTTCATTGATTTCCACTTGGCGGTTAACCAGATCTTGTAGAGTAAGGTTGTCCACCACGTCGTCCACTGCTTTTTTCAGCCGTTCCCAGACTTCCAGCGTGACGCAGCGACCCGCACGAAGACAGGTATTTTCATCTGAGTCAAGGCAAGCCACAGGAGAAAGGCTTCCTTCAGCCAGACGGAGGATCATTCCAACGGTATAAAAATCCGCGGAGTGGGTCAGCATATAACCGCCATTTGCGCCTCGTGCACTTCGAACGTAGCCGGCCTTTGTAAGCTGACTGATAATTTGTTCCATATACTTACCAGAAATTCCCTGGCGGGAGGAAATATCTTTCAGGGAAATGTATTCCTCCTGTGGTTGCAACGCCAAATCAAGCATCAAGCGCAGAGCATAGCGGCCTTTTGTCGATATTTTCATTGAAAACATCCCTTCCTTTGATTCGATAGGAATAGTCG
>DBFXIC010000187.1:0-10957 GCA_048455095.1 Anaeromassilibacillus sp. | reverse complement strand
ACGAGAACTGCTCTGTGCAGCCACGCATTGAGGTGACACATAACACCTTCAAAATGATTTTGCCGAATATGAGCGTTACTGCCCCCACGCATAATTACACATACTTAACGCCTCAAAAGAAACAAATTCTTGATTTTATTTCCCATAACGGTCAGATAACAGAGATAGAAATTATGGATCTGCTTGGTGTCAAAAAAACAAGAGCATACACACTTGCAAAGCAAATGTGCGATGAAAAGTTGATTGTTTCGGTTGGCAGAGGTGTGAACAAAAAATATCTGCCTCAGAAGTAACAAGAAACTTAACTTTTGTCACCGTGTAAGCATCCCGGCATACTATCGACCGTTGCTTCTTTAAGATCGCAAAAGGCGTTTACAAACCTATAATACAGCTACCCATCAAGACGCCCCCTCCATAGCGTAGGGCGTCTTTTCATTTTGTGAAAGGAGGCGAAACCATCCGGCCCCTAAGTAAAGCCCACAGCATCCGAGCGCCCTGCCCGTGAGGCGGGACGCATTGAGCCGCCCATATCGGAGCGGCTTTTCTTTATGTGAAAAACAAAGGAGGAATGCCATGACATTTTTCAGTTCCACGATTGACGTGCTGCAAACGCTGGTGATCGCGCTCGGCGGCGGTCTGGGCGTGTGGGGCGGCATCAACTTGCTGGAAGGATGCGGGAATGATTCGCACCGCCCTAGATCAGTGCACGGACAACAAGCTCTATTTGGCTATGAACCTTTCTTTTGCCTGCTTATCGCGTATGGGCGAGATTCTAGGGCAGGCCTGGAGCAACGTCCACATCTCCGATGAAGAGATTGCTGCTGATAACGCCTATGTCTACATCGACAAGGAACTGACGCGGGCCTCAAAGCGGGCCATCGAGATGTTGGGGCAAAAGGACATCTACCATGTGTTAACGCCCTTATTTCCTGATACCAGCACTAGAATCATCTTGAAAAAGCCAAAGACCGATTCCAGCATCGCAAGGTGTGGCTTCCTAAGACCCTGGCTTACATTTTGCTATAATGGAAAGTCTCCCCGGATGAACTTCGGGGGGGGGTTCTCGGTGACGTGTATCAAGATGATGATTTAGTGGTGGCGTTGTCCAATGGTCGGCCTTGTGAGGATCGTATTATCCTGAAGGAATTAGAAAAGCTGTGGGAGAACGCTGGATTGCCCAGAGTCGTCTTTCATCCTCTCCACCATTCCAGCACAACCTACAAGCTGAAGCCCACCACAGCGCCTGAAGGCCACTCAGGGCGATACGGGACACACAGAGAATGACGTGATTACCAGCGTGTGTGCTCATATTCTGGACGAGAACTGCAAAATCAATGTCCAGAAGTTTGAGAGCGCATTTTTGCGCAAATCCCGTCTTGCATTCGGGCCGTCCCCCAGAGGAAGAAAAGGAACCGGCACCTGCCGCATTGGATTTGGAGAGCCTGGTGGAACAGCTTCGCAAGTTGCCGGAACTGGCAAATACTCTGGCGGCGCTACTCTCACTAACACCCGGCAGCAAATGAGTCCCAAAAATCGAATTAGGAAGGACGCAATTTTTCTTAGCAAGCGCGTATAAACCGTTCAAATCCAATTAGCAAGCATACAACAACGGTGCATAGAAATTTTCCATTATCTATACGCTTTTTGCAGGAAACAAAAACTGCTGTAAACCAGCGAAAAACGGCTTACAGCGGTTGTTGTGACGCCCCCTGACGAGACTCGAACTCACTGCATTCCGCTTAGGAAAAGCAAATAGCGTTCGCATTTGCTTGCCTTTGCTTACCCTGGAGTGCCTTATTTTACTGGATTTCTAACAGTTTTAAGTGTTCTCATTTCCTTGAAAAACACTCTGCCTTTCTCTGTGCCCTGTTAGATGAATGTTAGATTTTCTAATTTTGGTGGGGGACAAAAAAACAGCGGCCACCAATGTTAGAAGGAAAACAGTGCGTTTTCTTGGCGCTGAATCTTGCATTGCGAGAAAACAGCAATCTGTAGCCATTGCATTTTGCCCGGATTAGGCGTACGCTAGTAGCGCGTAGAAACTAAAACCGGGAAAAAGATTGCTCATATGGGATTAAGAACAGATAAAAGGTCACCGGCCCGCATGAAAATATACAGGCGGACCGGTGACCTTTTGAATCGCACATTTAGTTAGTATGACACTTATTTGGTTGCTTCCTCCACAACCCCCATTGCCTTGGCAATGTCCAGGTTTACGCCGAGAACGTTGACGGTTTCTTCGCCGAAAACACCCAGCAGCTTGCCTTCCGTGTTGTCCTCTACAATCCGCTCCAGTTCCTCCTCGCTCAGGCCGGAGGCCGCCGCCAAAGCAGGAATCTGAATGCGGGCAGACGCAGGCGTAATGTGCGGGTCCAGTCCGGAACCGGAAGCCGTCATCAGATCGGCAGGAATATCCTCCCGCTTCACATCCGGGTTCGCCTCCAGAAATGCCTCGATGTCAGCCTCGACCCGCTCGGTCAGCGCAGGATTGGAAGGCGCATAGTTGTTGGAGCCGGAACCGAGCCCGGCAAACGCGCTGCCGTCGTTGCAGTATTGGTTGCCCTCTTCATCTTCATAATAGGTATTATAGTTGTAAGCCGAAGGGCGTCCCTTCATGAAATAGGGCTTCGTAAAATCCTGCCCTATGTTGACCGCCCCCACAGCCTGGCCATCTGCATAGACCAGGCTGCCATTGGCCTGGCTGGGGAAGATCACAGCGGAAATACCGCTGAGCAACACGGGAAATCCAAAGCCGCAGAGCAGCAGCAACAGCAATGTTACCACCAAAGACTGACGCAGGCCGTGAAAAAGTGCGTTCTTGTTAGTTGTTTCGTTCATGGTAAGGGACCTCCTCACACGCCCATGGCCATCAGGATGGGAGCAATCATCATGTCAATGATTTTGATGCCGATGAAGGGAGTGACAACGCCGCCCAGACCATAGATCATCATATTCCGGGCCAGCATTTTTCCAGAAGACATGGGGCGGTACTTGACGCCCTTCATGGCCAGAGGAATCAGGCAGGGAATGATGATCGCATTAAAGATCAATGCGGACAGGATCGCGCTGTTCTGTGTGCTCAGGTGCATGATATTCAAAATACCCAGCTGAGGGATGGCCGCCATAAACATGGCGGGAATAATCGCAAAATACTTTGCGATATCGTTCGCGATGGAGAAGGTGGTAAGCGAGCCGCGGGTGATGAGCAGCTGCTTGCCGATTTCCACCACCTCCAGGATCTTGGTGGGATCGGAGTCCAGATCCACCATATTGGCGGCCTCCTTGGCCGCGGTGGTGCCGGAGTTCATGGCAAGGCCCACGTTTGCCTGGGCGAGGGCGGGCGCGTCATTGGTGCCGTCGCCGGTCATGGCGACGATCTTTCCCTCCGCCTGCTCTTTTTTGATGACGCTGATCTTGTCCTCCGGCTTGCACTCGGCTATGAAGCCGTCCACCCCGGCCTCTTTGGCGATGGTGGCTGCGGTCAGAGGATTGTCGCCGGTACACATGATGGTCTTGATACCGATCGCGCGCAGACGTTCAAAACGCTCTGTCATGCCGGGCTTTACGGTGTCTTTCAGGTAAATCACGCCGAGCACCTGATTGTTTTGGCATACGACCAGAGGGGTGCCGCCCAACGAAGAAACCTTTTCCACATGGACATGCAGATCGGCAGGAACCTTTCCGCCCTGAGACGCAACGTACTGCTCAATCGCGTCCGAAGCGCCTTTGCGAACCTTGGTGCCGTCAGGGAGATCCACGCCGCTCATGCGGGTTTGGGCTGTAAACTCCATGTAGGAGGAGCCAGGGGTTTCCTCAATGTCGGCTCCCAAACGGCGAGCCAGCTCCAGCGTGGATTTGCCCTCGGGGGTTTCGTCGCGAAGGCTGGTCAGCGCCGCGCAGCGAATCAGATCGCTGCGGTTTGCCCCTTCTACGGGGAAGAAATCAGCGGCCAGGCGGTTGCCAAAGGTAATGGTGCCGGTCTTGTCCAGAATCATGGTGTCTACATCGCCGCCGGCCTCGACCGCCTTGCCGGACATGGCGATCACATTGAAGCGGGTCACACGGTCCATACCGGCAATGCCGATGGCGGAGAGCAGGCCGCCGATGGTGGTGGGGATCAGACAAACCATCAGGGCAATCAGGGTGGACAGCGGCAGTTGAACCCCGCAATACATGCCGATGGGATACAGGGTGACAATCACGATCAGGAAAATGATGGTCAGGGAAACCAGAAGCGTGCTCAATGCGATTTCGTTGGGCGTTTTTTTGCGGGAGGCGCCTTCCACCAGCGCGATCATCCGATCCAGAAAGCTGTTGCCGGGATCAGAGGTGATGCGGATTTTCAACCAGTCAGACACCACGGTAGTGCCGCCGGTCACGGAGCAGAAGTCGCCGCCGCTCTCCCGAACCACGGGAGCGGATTCACCGGTGATGGCCGATTCATCCACCGACGCAATGCCTTCGATCACCTCGCCGTCACCGGGAATCACCTCGCCGGCCGACACCATCACAACATCGCCCTTTTTCAGCTCGCTGGAAGACACGATGGTTTCGCTGCCGTCCTGATTCAGCAGATGGGCCTCGGTGTCCTTCTGGGTTTTCTTCAGGCTGGCGGCCTGGGCCTTGCCCCGGCCCTCCGCCACAGACTCTGCGAAGTTGGCAAACAGCACCGTCACCAACAGAATGATGGAAACAATCAGGTTGTAAGTGCGCAGTCCGGTATCGCCTTCGCCAAACAGCCCCGGCACAATCGTCAACAGCAGCGTAATCAGGAAGCCGGTTTCCACCACGAACATGACCGGATTCTTGAGCATATAGCGTGGGTCCAGCTTTTTTACGGAACCAATGAGCGCCTGTTTCAGGATCTCCGGGGTCAGCAGCTTTTTGTTTTGTTTCTTACTCATAGCACGAAAATCCTCCTTAGCCCCAAAGAGTAAGATGCTCGGCAATGGGGCCCAGCGCCAGCGCCGGGAAGAATGTCAGCGCGGCAAAAATATACACCACAAACACAAGGATTACCGCAAAACTCACGTTGCTGGTCCGCAGCGTGCCGGCAGACTCGTTTACATAGTTCTTCTTCATTAGCGAGCCCGCAATGGCCAGTTGAATTACGATGGGCAGATACCGTCCCAGGAACATGACAATACCGGTGGTAATGTTCCAGAAGTAAGTATTGTCCGCCAGCCCTTCAAATCCGGAGCCGTTATTCGCGGCAGCGGAGGCGTATTCATACAGCACCTGGCTAAGGCCGTGAAAGCCGGGATTGGTAACGCCGGCCCGACCGGCGGCCGTCGCTACCGCCAGGGCGGAAAAGGCCAGAATCAGCAGCGGATGGATGATGATAGCCAATGCGGTCAGCTTCATCTCGCGCCCCTCAACCTTCTTGCCCAGATATTCGGGAGTACGCCCTACCATCAGCCCGCAGATGAACACCGCCAGAATAGCGTAAAGAATCATGTTCATCAGACCCACGCCCTTGCCGCCAAAGACGCAGTTGAGCATCATGTGCATAAGCGGCACCATGCCGCCCAAAGGCGTCAATGTGTCATGCATGTTATTGACTGTACCGGTGGTGAAGGATGTAGTTACCGTGGTAAACAGCGCGGACTGGGCGATGCCGAAGCGGACCTCCTTGCCTTCCATGCTGCCCGCGGCCTGGCTGAGACCGATCTCGGCCAGTGCCGGATTGCCCTGCTGTTCCGCCCAGTAGCAAAGGCTTAGGCCAACCAGAAACAGAATGCCCATGGCCAGAAAGATGCTCCGGCCTTCCTTGCCCAGCAGCCGGGCCATGATTCCTTCCCGCTGAACGGTCAGGGCGTTTTCCGCAGCCTTGTTCCTCTGATGCTGGCGGCGGCCGTCTCCCACCATTTTCCCAAAGGCAATGACGCAGGCGCCTGGCAGCAGCATCATGGAATACAGCTCGATCAGGTTGGACAGGATGGTGGGATTCTCCATAGGCGTGGCGGAATTGGCGCCGAAAAATCCGCCGCCATTGGTGCCCAGGTGCTTGATGATTTCAAGCGCCGCCACAGGGCCCATAGCCAGGACCTGGTAGGTACCCTCCAGGGTTTGCACCACCACATTCCCCGAAAAGTTCTGAGGCACCCCCTGCCATACCAGCAGCAGCCCGCCTGCCAGCGAAAAGGGCAGCAGCACACGGGTCGTGATACGGACCAGATCGGCAAAAAAGTTGCCCACATTGTCCTTCGTTTTTCCGGCCAGGCCGCGGATAAACGCCACACAGGCGGCATAACCGCTGGCCGCCGATACAAACATCATAAAGATGATGACCAGCATCTGAGAAAGATAGCTCAACCCGCTTTCTCCGGAGTAGTGTTGCAGATTGGTGTTGGTCATAAAACTGATGATGGTATTGAAGGCCAGGGTGGGTTCCATTCCCTCAATCCCGTTGGGATTCAAAAGCGGAATGCTCTGGATGCGGAGAATGAAGTAGCCGATGGCGATCATCACCGCGTTGGTGCCGATCAAAGCCGCGGCGTACTGTTTCCAGTTCATACCCTTGTGCGGATCGACCCCGCCCAATTTATAAATCGCCCCGTCTACCCGATCAAATACGGGGTCGGCAAAGGTGTGTTTTCCTGCGGCGATATGATAAAGATACCGTCCCACCGGAATGACAAGGATCAAATAAATGATCAATGTCAGCACCAGCTGTAACATACGAAATTCCTCCTATGCTGTGTCCTCGACGTTAAAACCTCTCCGGATGCACCAGGGCGTATAACAGATATCCGCCCAGCAGCAAAACAATCATTCCGAGCACAATCATCCTGCTCAACTCCTGCTTTCCATCATTCCTGAGAATCGACTTGCCGCTGGCACCAATTCACCAGCAGCCGGATAAGAACAAAACCCACCGACAGAATTCCTGCCATAAAGCAATCCATCATACATGGGTCTCCTTTCTTTGGTGTAGATGACACCATGCCGCATTCACCATTTTCCCAACCATCATCGCCAGCGCAAACATCCCAATGACGACGCCGACCATAACCAAGCGAAGCAGCATATACCCTGCCATAAAATCGTTCTCCTTTCGCAATTAACATGCACGCAAAACAGCTTTCATCTGTTTTGCGTGCATAGCATATCGCAATCCGCAATAAGCGGGGATTAAGGAAAACAGCGCGGTATTAACAGGAGATAAATATTTCTCCATTCTCTCTTTTTGCGCGTTATCTCCCCGCCTCCGGAGAAACCAGGGGGAGCGCAAACTGGAATGCCGTTCCGTTCGGCACATGATCCAACACGTCAATTTTGCCCCCGTGCATGGCGACAATGGATTGACACAGATTGAGTCCAAGGCCCAGTCCCCTTTGACAATCCGCTTTTTCCTGCCCGGCGGTGTAGAATAAATCAAACAGGTGTCGCTTTGCATCATCCGAAATGCCGGGGCCATCATCCGTGACCCTTATTTCCACGGTATTCCCTTTTTTCATGCCGTGCAGCTCAATATTTGATCCCTTTGGCGTGTACTGTATGGCGTTGTTCATGATATTGATGATAACCCGCTCAATCAGCCTTGCGTTCATAGCGGCCATGAGCGCGGCATCATCCAAATGGACGGATATATGATGCTCCGCGGCTCTGCGGTCCAGCTGTGCGACTGCGCGCCGGAAAAGATCTTCGATCCGTTCCGGACGCATTTTGAAGGATTCCCTGTCTGTTTCCAGATGGGTGGCTACCAGCAGGTTTTCCGTCATGTTCATCAGCCAGTTTGTATCGTCATAAATTGCCGTGTACAGCTTTTTTCTGGCTGCCGGATCCGGTAAAAGCGCTTCTTGCATTAGTTTATCGATACTGCTGCTGATGTTTGTGAGCGGCGTGTGCAAATCATGGGAAACCGCGCGCAGCAAGCTGGCTTGCAACCGCTCTTTCTGTGCTTGAAGCGCCGCCTGATTTCGTTCCTCCTGAAGCCGGATTCGTTCCTGGCTGAGCCCGCACTCACTTAACAGGGCAATCATAAGGTTTTTTTCAAAGGCGTCCGGGACGGAATAACCCACAATGGGAATGCCTACGATTCCCATAACGCCTTGAGTTCCTCTGACGGAGAGAAAAAGCCATTTTGCGTCTGGCAGTGTATTCGTGGTTGCGCCTGCGTGCTTGTTGTTTCTTTGCACCCATTTGGCCACTCCGATTTCTTCGGAACCCAATTCGGATAAAATATGCTGCTTGTCAGTTGGCTCTACTCGAAATGCCAATTCCTTTTCCGTTTCGCTCAGGGCATAGAGCACGGGGCGGTCAAAAAGCCGATTTAACTGTTCCGCAGTCAACCGAAGGCAATCCCATTCGGTACGCCCTTTTTGCAGCTTTTGACTGCTCCCCAAAAGCAGTTCCGTATAATAGCTCTTTTGTGCCGCTAAACGAGCCTGCGCCTTTACGCGGCTGGCCAGAGAGCTCGCAATAAAACTGGAGAAAAGCATGATCAGAAATGTTACAGGGTAGCTGGGACCGTCGGTCTGAAAGGTAAAACGCGGCTCTGTAAAAAGAAAATTGAAAGCGGCGACGCTGAGGAAAGAATCGATTGCGCCATATAAGTGACCGTTTGTCCAAACCGCAGTGATCAAAACACCCAAAATGTAAACCGTAATAATGTTTGATTCACTGAATCCGGCATGATAAAAGCCAAATCCCGCGATGGAGGAAAGCAGCAAAGAGGTCAGCGTGATGCCTGTATCTCTCCATGTAAAGCGCGCCCTGGGAACACGAGGTTTTCCAAGCGGCTTTTTATACAGCGGCTGGTGATCCGGAATGATGTATACATCCAGATCCGTCAATTCAATCAGGCGGTCAGCCAGGCTCTTTTTTCCCGTAATGGGGTTTTGCTTATGATTGACGCGACCCATTACGATTTTTGTTACGCCGCTGACGCGAGCATATTCCGCAATCTGCATGGCGGGGTCCGTTCCATAGACCGTAGAAATCTGCGCACCCAACTGCTCCGCGAGACGCAGATTGCTACGCAGACGCTTGAGGTTTTCGCCGGATAATTCGTTTGTTTCCGGTGTTTGTACAAACAGCGCAGTGAAACCACTGTGAAAGGCTTCCGCCATTCGTGCAGCGGTTCGGATCACTTTCGCATTGGAAGGCGCAGACGAAAGGCAGATCAAAATATGCTCCCCGGCTTTAGCGGTCTTTCCCTTGCCCTCCTGCACCGCCGTGCGGTTCAGCTGATCCGCAGTACGCCGCATAGCGATCTCACGCAGGGCGGCTAGATTCTCTGCGGTAAAAAAATGCTGGAGCGCTTGCTCCGCCTGCCGCTCCCGGTACACTTTTCCCGTCTGAAGGCGTTTTACAAGCTCATCCGGTTCAATATCCACCAGTTCAACCTGATTGGCCCGGTCAAATACATGATCCGGGATTCGCTCATTGACCGCAATGCCTGTGATGGAAGATACCAAATCGTTGAGCGACTCCAGATGCTGCACATTCACCGTGGTATAGACGTTGATCCCAGCCTGGAGCAGTTCTTCCACATCCTGATACCGCTTTGTGTGCCGGCATCCTTTGGCATTATTATGGGCCAATTCGTCTACCAGAATGAGCTGTGGTTTTCTTTGCAGCGCTCGGTCCAGGTCAAACTCTTTCAGCTTGATTCCGTGATAGTCAATACTTTTGCAGGGCAAGCTCTCCAGCCCATCCAGCAACGCCAATGTATCTGGTCTGGCATGAGGCTCTACATAGCCCACTACAACATCTATGCCTTCTTTTTGCGCCTGATGGGCCGCCTCCAGCATGGCATAGGTCTTGCCCACACCCGCCGCATAGCCAAAAAAGATTTTCAGCTTTCCGGCAAGGAGCATACTTTCCGCGTCGGTCTCGGCACCTGGCCTCGTCTGCTGCAACTTCTCCATGAGTATCTTCTCCTATAATCTCGGTCTGTGGTATATATGAGCGTTCATATTATACCATGTGGGGCGCTATCAAAATAATAAGAGATCGCCTAAATGCATTAAGATCAAATAAAGATATATGCAAGCAAACAGGTGTAGGCTATGGAACAAAGCTGATTAGAAACGTGCATCCATGAGGTGTGAAAGGCTCGTGGTTTGCCGGCGGATAGACCGCCAGAATGGTGTAATATCAATGCCACTTATCTCCGGCAAGTTGAGGATGATGCAAAGGCACCCAGCCTACCAGTGTTCATCGACATTCGCAAAGCGCTCCATGTTTCCCTCGACGATTTGTTGCGGGATGAATTGGGTGAAAATGAGATCAGTAAAATCCATGAAATTGAGATGCTATGGAGAGAGTCTCTACTGCCAAAACAAGAGCTTTTACTCAAAATGATAAAGGCGGCTCTGAAGTATCAAGAGAAATAAAACAACCAGGCAGTTCTGAAACCGGCTAGCTGCACTTTTTATAGTCATGTCGGACGATGAACTGGAGCTGGATACCTTAGACGACCAGAAAACGGCGCTGTTCCTCATTATGAGCGACACGGACACCACCTTCAACTTCGTCATCGCCATGCTGCAAAGCCAACTATTCAATCTCCTTAGCGACAAGGCAGACGACGTGTACGGCGGCAGGCTGCCCGTCCATGCACGGCACATGATCGACGAGTGCGCCAACATCGGCCAGATTCCCCGGCTGGAAAAGCTAGTAGCCACCATCCGAAGCCGCGAGATTTCCGCTTGCCTGGTGCTGCAGGCGCAGTCCCAGCTCAAAGCCATCTACAAGGACAACGCCGACACCATCGTGGGCAACTGCGACAGCATGCTGTTCCTGGGCGGCAAGGAGCGTACCACGCTCAAGGAGCTGGCAGAGACGCTGGGGCGTGAAACCATCGACACCTACAATACCGGCGAAAGCCGGGGCCGTGAGGTATCCCACTCGCTCAACTATCAAAAGCTGGGCAAGGAGCTCATGGCCGTGGACGAGCTTGCCACGATGAGCGGCAACAAATGCATCCTCCAGCTGCGCGGTGTGCGGC
>DBFXIC010000186.1:0-4466 GCA_048455095.1 Anaeromassilibacillus sp. | reverse complement strand
CGGCGTGCGAATGTCGTGGGACATCCGGGAGAGAAAATCGCTCTTTGCCAGGTTGGCGCGGTTGGCAGCCTCATAAGCTTCCTCCAGCGCGCATTTGGCGTTCTTTTCCTCCTGACGGCGTTGGAGCTCCTGTTTCCGCTCTTCGGTGACATTTCGGAACGTCATAACCACGTTTTTTGGCTTTTGGTTTTCCATGGAGATCAGATGGACTTCCAGCCGGAGCCAAATATTCTTCTGTGTCAGTTCGCTTCTATGGCAGAACTCAATTTCAGCGCGGTCGTTGACAGCGTGGAGCCGCTCTGTTAAATGGCCCGGATCGCAGAAGTGGAACATCTTCTCCTGGTCTTCTTTTTTTACAGACTCCCGGATATATTGAAACAGATCTTCCTGGATATGGCCGCTTCGTGCATAGGTCCTCCCGCTGCGCTGGTCCGGAATCCGGACCGCATAGTAACGGCCTGAGGAAAGGTCTACGTAATAAATGGACATGTAGACGCCGCTGATAGCCTGCAATGCAGACTGGTTCATATGCAGTTCTTCCATGTTTTCGGAGAGTGTCTGTTTGACATGGTGGATATTGCGGAGCGTGCCCACCACACGGCAAGGACGCCCATTCTGGAAGATGAGCTTCCCCGTTACCCGATACCAAAAATACCCTTGACTGGCTGGACATTCCGGTGGACGAAGACGGATTTCAAAGATTTCCCCGCGCCCGCGGCAGATGTTGTCGATCACCGCCGGGACGTCGTCCGGATGGATAAAGTCCTGTGTCCGCAGCGCCTCTTGATAATGGGGCAACTCCAACCGGTATACGCTTTCATTTCCTTCTGCGTCTACCCTGGGTTCATAGGAAATAAACAGGTCCTGATCCATCAGATATTCATACATGACGTCAGAGCTGCTTTCCATCGCAACCCGATACATTTCCTGCTCCCGGTTCAACTGTTCTTGCAGCTGCTTCCGTTCGGTCACGTCGTATAAGATCCGCTGGATGGTATCCTGGCCGTCCACAGAGGAGACAATCATATTGGTCCCGTCAAACCAGTGGATGCTGCCGTCCGGCCAACGGGTGCGGTATGATATTTCGACGCTGTCGCCTACCTTTTTCAATTTGTTATAGGAATCTTTTAAAGACTCCCGGTCTTCGTCCAATACCGTGCCGGCGGTTCCATTTCGCCAGTCTGCAAGGCAGGATGCCCGATCCTTGTAACCCAGCAGCTTTAAAGCCGCCCGATTGAGGGAGATAATTTGATACTCATCCTGTTTCCGGATGAAGCGGAGGATCCCACAGGGAATGGTATCGTAGATGCTGTTGAGAAGTTCCTTTTGCTGAAGGATTTTCTGCGCATCCAGTTCGGATTTGGTGATGTCCAAATAGAGGCTGTTGATGACCACTTCGCCGTCGTCATTGCGTGACTTTTTTCCGCTGTCCAAAATCCATTTCAACGAGCCGTCTTTACAGCGCACGCGGTATTTCAGCGTGTATTCCGTGCCGCCGTTTCGGAACGCGTCTTTGCAGTCCTGTAACGCCCTGGGAATATCCGGCGGATAAGTAGCGCCCACCGCGCTGCCACCCGACATCTCCATAAATTCTTCCACAGTATAACCGAACAGGGCGGCGGCTTCCTTGCTGATATAGAGAAAGGAGTAGGACGCATCATCCCTGCTGATTTTCAGGCCGCCGGGAATGGAAGCCATGACCACCTCAAGCTGGCGGTTTTTCTGCCTGGTTTCCTCTTCCAGCTGTTTGACGCGTTCTTGGATATATGTATAGGTGTGTTTACCGATCTTATCGGGAAAGAGCTCGTCGTCGACCAGCTCCGTATAGGGATTGGAACAATGGATATGGGAGCAGAGCAGCCTTCCCTCTATCCAGCGAAAGACAAAGGTCACACGCTGGTGGACCTTAAGATACATTTGGGTATGGGGATCAGTGGCAATCCACATCATGCCGCTACAAATATAGGTATCCGGCGCGACCTCCATCACGTCGTACTGCTCGTCCCAAATGTTGCATTTGGGGATTGCTCCGCGAAACCGGCGGAAAAAGTCAACGGCTTCCTCATACGTTGCCGCATACTCTTTTTCTCCGGCTCCAATCCAGCTGAATGCAGGGGTAAAGCATGCGATGATGTTCTCCACATCGTTCCCTTCATAATGCAGGTGCATCAGCCGGCTGGCCGCCGATTTGACCTGCTCTGCGCGCATTGTGATCAATTGTGTCACCGCCTTGTTTCATCAGAGGTATTTTCCCCTGCATATCATAGACTGCTTTCATCATACTCGTACATTTTTTGCACGTCAAGGAAAACCGATCAAGATGTGGTACTGCGTTATAGCAAATATTGGTTGGTATTCCTTACGTACAGTCGGCCCGGGTTATCTGCGAAAAATCCACCGAGCGTTGGCCGGACGGAAAAGACAAGCTCCTGATTTAGGGGAACCGCGCACTACGCTGTGCGTCCTGTGAAGCATTGCAACATAACCATCGGTTAATTGGGATCGAATGACCAGACAGCCAGACCCTCCTTTTCATCATGTAGCAGAAAACATTGGCGAATGTCTGCGCATTCTGTCGCCAGTCTTGTCTGGCACGTTTGCTCAGTCGAACAGACTGAGCTGCTTTCCCTCCTGTGCGCGCTTTCTGCCGCCCGCCGCAGCGGTGCGGAGCTCTTTTGTGGGAAGGTCTTGCAGAAAACAGGAGGGCTCTTTTGAGGTCATGAGGACCAGCTCTTCCTTCGCGCGGGTCATGCCCACATAAAACAGACGGCGTTCTTCCTCCATGTCCGCCGGATGCTTGGGAGATTCCAGCGGGATTTTCCCTTGGCGTACGCCGCAGAGAAACACCACAGGGAATTCCAGACCTTTGGAACCGTGCAGCGTCATCAGCGTGACCGCACCGGATTCATAGAGCTTGCCGGACGCACTGCGGATCAGGTCGCTCTCCTGGCCGAGCGTCAGATTTTGGAGGAAAGAGACCATGTCCTTATGAAAAACCGCGGTGTTCAGAAAGCGTTGGAACGGCTCCGACTCCGTCAGCCGGTTCTGTTGCGCCCAGGCTTCCAGGAGCTTGCGGGGCTTTTCCTTGGCTGCCCGCGGTAGGAATTCCTGCGCCTGTGCGAAAAATGATTCTAATGCGCCCACGCCCGCATATTCTGCAATGGCGGCGTCCAGACGTGCATGTGCGGGCGCTTCTTCATCCAGTGCCGCCCAAAACTGCACAAAGCTTTCGATCAGATCCGCCGGGCATGCCCAAGCGAACTTCAAACAGGCGCGCAGTGCGGGGAGATGCTGCGTTTCAAGCAGAAAATGAAAAAAGCCCGCCGCGCCGCGCACGGCTTCGTCCGCGAGGAAGTCGTCCCGCCCGGCGATTACGCAGGGGATTCCCTCCCGCCGGAGGCACTTTTCTACCAGGTCGGCCTGGCGGTGGGTACGGTATAGGATCGCCATGTCGGAGAAGCTGCGCGGTGGCGCGTCTTCCAGCCGGGAATTCTCTGCGTCGCTGTCCAGCATATCGATGCCGCCCACCATGCGGTTGATCTCTTTGGCGATGAAGATTCCCTCAGAAAGCTCGCTGTCCGCTGTGATCAGCGCCACGCGTGCGCCACTGGGGCGCTGTGCCTCCAAGATACGCCGGGGCCCTTCGTTTTGCGAAATGACCGGCAGTGCACACCGCAGGATCTCCGGTGTAGAACGATAATTCTTCAACAGGCGGATGCTGCGCAGGTTGGGGAACGTTTCGCTTAGGCGGTCAAAACAGTGAGCGTCCGAGCCGCGGAACCCATAGATGGATTGGTCCGGGTCGCCGATGACGAACAACCCCTTGCCGCTGCGGTTCCATGCTGTTGCCAGCCGGTATTGCAGGTTATTGATGTCCTGAAATTCGTCCACCAGCAAATAGTGGAACCGCCGCGCCCACTTGGGCTGCTTTTCCGTCTGGGACTCCGCCATTGCAGCCGCTTCCAGCAGAAGATCGTCGAAGTCAAGCGCGTGCATCCCGCGCAGCCGCGCCTGGTACAGCTCGAACGCCTCCAACGGAAGCGGGCTTTCTTCCGACTCCACACCGTTTTTGCGGCGGGAAACCTCCTGTAGAAAAGCGGTTGGGGAGAGTTTGCAGCCGCACTCCTTGACGACTTCCCCCGCGATTTCCCGCGCTGCATATTCGTCGAGCAAGGTGACGGCCCCATCGCGTTCGGTCAGCAATTGCAGGCAGATGGCGTGGAAGGTGCCGATCGTCATGGCGCGCACAGCTCGCTTGCCGCCGAGCTGCTTTTCGAGGCGCTCGCGCATTTCCCCTGCGGCCTTATTGGTAAAGGTTACGGCGGTGATCTCCGCTGGTTTTACGCCGCGCTCCTGGATCAGATAAGCGATGCGGGAGACAAGCGTTTTGGTCTTGCCTGTTCCGGGACCCGCTACGACCGCGACCGCGCGTTCCGGTGCGGTCACGGCAGCGAACTGTTCCTCAT
>DBFXIC010000185.1:0-4175 GCA_048455095.1 Anaeromassilibacillus sp. | reverse complement strand
CCGCAGATATCCACCGATTTTTCCCCCTTTTTGTTCATTTCGGCCGAATTTTTTCGGTTTTCGCCCGTGCTATCAGAATACCACTTCCGCGCGCGGGATTCAAGCGTTTTTCGCGCTTTTTGAAAATTTCCAGCGTTTTTTCCAGGGATGCAAACCTCTTTTCATAAGGACGCGTATTCCCCGGCGTTCGTCTGTCCGTATCTTTGTCGGTAATGGGGACACGCGGGCGTGTCCGGCTTGCGCTCCTTGATGCGCGGATAGGTGCAATAGGTCTTTGTGTGCCCTTTTCCGCGCCGGACATAATGCTGGATAAATCGCGCGCAGGTTTCGAAACCTCCATCTCGTTCACCTCCCCTTGCAATGTTTAAACATTCTTAAAATAGATATTTCAAAATGAAAAGGCCGTCCCTCTCTACAAATAGTCTATCTCACATTTCCCATGTTGGCTATGTTCGATAAAACGACCACATTTCCAACATTTCAAGCCAACATCGCTATGGCGTATTTACGGTACAACCAGCTGCCTCGTACCCTTGCAACCCATAAAAAACAGCCCGCCAATGGGGCCCGTCAAAGCGGAGCCGCCCACGGCGGGCTGTGTTCCTATAAACGATCAGATAAACAGATTGGTGTCCGAATGCTCCGCCGCGCCCAGGAATGTGGCGACGCCGCCGATCTCCACGCCGTCGAGCAATTCCTCCCTGCGGATCCCCATGATGTCCATGGACATCTGGCAGGCGACGATGCGCACGCCATTCTGCATGGCGGCCTGAATCAGTTCTTCCAAAGATGAAACGTTCTTCCGCTTCATCACGCCGCGGATCATCTTTCCGCCCATGCCGAGCATGTTCATGCGGGACAGTCCCAACCTCTCGCTGCCGCGCGGCATCATGCCGCCGAACATCCTCTCCATCAGGTTCTTTTGCACCTTGACCTTTTGGTTCTTCCGCAGGATATTGAGGCCCCAAAAGGTGAAAAACAGCGTCACCTTGCGGTCCATGGCTGCCGCGCCGTTGGCGATGATAAACGCCGCGATCGCCTTGTCGAGATCACCGCTGAACACCACCATCGTCTTGCCGTTTTCCGCCGGAGCACAGGAGAGCGGCGCACAGCAAGCGTTTCCTTTTTGCAGGACCACCTCATAGGTCCCTTTCTCGTTGGATACGGATACCAGCCGGTTACCTGTGCTGCCGCACCAGCACTCGATGTCGCTGGCAAAGGCCGGGTCCGTGGCGCGCACACGGAGCTGTTCCCCGTCGCGCAGGGCTTTCATCCCCTCCGCCACCTTCATAATCGGCCCCGGGCACTGCAATCCGCACGCGTCCACGGCGATGGTCCTGGCCTCCTGCGCGGGAACCGGCGCTTTCCCTTCCTTTTCCCGTCTGGGCTTCGGCGGTTCCATCTCCTGGACAAGTTGATACGTCTTGATGCCACCGCTGAGATTGTATGCCTCAAATCCGTGCTGCTTTAGGATACGTGTGGCAAGATACCCGCGCAGCCCCACGCGGCAGGTCACATAGACCGGCTTTTCCGGGTCAAGCTCTCCCAACCGGCCGCGCAGTTCATCCAGCGGCACGTTTTGGTAACCGGGAATCGTGCTCATGCGCACCTCCTCCGCCGTGCTCACGTCCAGAAGGGTGGCTGTTTTCGGGTCGAGTTTCGGCACATCCTCGGCGTAGTAGACCGGCATGTCACCCTTGAGGATATTCGCCGCGGTAAAGCCCAGCATATTCACCGGGTCCTTGGCGGAGGAAAACGGCGGCGCGTAACAGAGCTCGAGTTCCTCCAGGTCATAGACCGTGCCGTGCAGGCGGATTGCCGTTGCTAGCACGTCGATGCGCTTTTCAACGCCCTCGTAGCCCACCGCCTGCGCGCCGAGGATTTTCCCCTCATCGTCGAACAGCATCTTCATACTGATCGGCGTCGCGCCCGGATAATATGATGCGTGGGACTGCGGATGTATATAGGTCTTGTGATAGGCAAGGCCCAGTGCCTTGACTTGCTTTTCGTTCAGCCCGGTGGATGCGGCGGTGAGGTCGAACACCTTCAAGACGGAGCTGCCCTGTACCGCGCCTGCGTGCTTTTGCCCGCCCAGCGCATTCTCCGCCGCGAGCCGACCCTGCTTGTTGGCGGGGCCTGCCAGCGGGATCAACGTCTCCTGCCCGCCGACCAGATGGGTCACGCCAATCGCGTCGCCCACGGCGTAGATGTCGGGGTCGGAGGTGCGGTACGTTCCATCAACCGCAATGCTGTTGCCCACGCCGAGGCGCAGGCCTGCCTCCTTTGCCAGCCTGTTTTCCGGTGCGACACCCATCGCCAGCAGCACAAGGCCGCTCTCCAGGGAAGTCCCGTCGGAGAGGTCCACGTGCAGGGCATCACCCGCCCGCGCAATCCCCGCAAGCCCTGTCCTGAGCCGCAGCTCTACACCGTGCTCCGCCAGATGCCGGTGGAGAATCTGCGCCATTTCACGGTCCAGCGAAGCGACAGCCTGATCTGCAAACTCGACGATGGTCACATCCAACCCGCGCTCTTTGAGATTTTCCGCCATCTCCACGCCGATGAAGCCGCCGCCCACCACCACGGCGCTTTTGATTTCATGCGCGCGCAGGTACGCGTCGATGCGCTCCGTATCCGTCACTGTGCGCAGGGTGAACACGCCCTCTAAGTCCATGCCGGGAAGCGGCGGGCGCTTCGGCTCCGCGCCGGGGGACAGGATAAGCTTCTCATAAGGCTCGGTATAGGTTTCGCCCGTTTCGTGGTTTTTGACCCGCAGCGTCTTTGCCTCGCGGTCGATGGAAAGCACCTCGCTGTGCGTGCGCACGTCGATGCGGAACCGATCGCGCAGCAGCTCCGGTTTCGTCACCAAGAGGGCGTCCTTTTGGCGGATAGTCCCACCGATATAATAAGGGAGGCCGCAGTTTGCATAGGAAATGTATTCCCCCTTTTCAAACAAAACGATCTCCGCGTCTTCGCTCAATCTTCTCAGGCGGGTTGCGGCGCTCGCACCGCCGGCCACGCCGCCCACAATACAGATTTTCATGACAAGTCCTCCTTCTGCCCGTTTGTTGTTTTTAGTATATTCCAAGTGCAGAAAGATCGCTGTGACTAAGTTACAAAGTGCCGGGGGCGGCAAAAAGAGAAGGAATTCACGCGAAGGTACCCAGAAGATTGCAGTCTCTACTTACGTTCCAGAGTACATCATAAAAGGTACCATGTTCTTTCTCCGCTTTTCAGACCAATGGAACGTTTCCTCCGTCAACATTTGCGTTTGTCCTTTTCCGGCCGGTTCCTCTTCACAGCAGGCTGCGCTTTATTCTGATTTTTGCTATTGATTTGCACGACCAAAGCCCCTATAATTAAAATATCTGTTTCCTTCTTCGGCAGCCGAACCCAACGGCCAATCCAGATGCAATCCCCGCTGCGGAGATGCTTCCCCGGAATCATACGGCGCTGCCTGCGATCCGGGGCTTTTGGTATTTTGGGGGATTGTCACGCACATGGCCTTTTCGGGTCCGTCCGGCGAAAAAGGTAGAAAAAAGTTTGAGGAGTGTGAACCCATGGCAAAGGAATCTACCGCATCCCGGAAAGACTTCTTCAAATTGAAGGAGAACAAAACCACGGTACGCACAGAAATCGTGGCCGGTCTGACGACCTTCTTCACGATGGCGTACATCATCTTCGTCAATCCCTCCATCCTGGGTACGACCGGCATGGACACGGGCGCGATCATGCTGGCAACCTGCATTTCCGCCGCAATCGGCACCCTGTTGATGGGCCTGCTGTCCAACTACCCGCTGGCTCAGGCGCCCGGCATGGGCTTGAATGCGTTCTTCGCGTTCACCATCTGCGGCACGTACGGTTATTCCTGGCAGGCGGGCCTGGCCGCCGTGTTTATCTCCGGCCTGATTTTTATCCTTCTGACCGCCACCGGCGGCAGAGAGGCCATCGTCAACGCCATCCCGCTGCCGATCAAGAAGGCAATCAGCGGCGGCATCGGTCTGTTCATTGCAATTGTGGCGTTGATCAACGCTGGAATCGTGGCAAACAGCGATTCCACCCTCATCACGCTCGGCAATTTTAGCGAGCCAAAAGTCCTGCTCGCCATGATCGGCATTGTCGTCACCACGATTCTGGTGGTTTGGAATGTCAAGGGCGGCCTGTTCATCAGCATCCTG
>DBFXIC010000184.1:0-13876 GCA_048455095.1 Anaeromassilibacillus sp. | reverse complement strand
AAGCCCCCGGCCACTGGCCGGGGGCTTCTTCCACGTTTTCTGTATCGGATGAGGAGCGCTTTCCATCTTAAGAGCATCAGTTAAGAAAGCAATCAGCTGCCATCGTCCGTGCGACAAAACTGATGTTTGTCAATTCCATATTGATTTCTATATCAATATTGGACGAGGTCAGCTTGGAAATGTTTTCGATAACATACTCCAAAAGCTTTATGAAAATTTGGTGCTGATCAGAGGTACGAGTGTAAGCCTAGTGATACTCAATAGGTAGATTTCCAAATAGGGAACAGCACAATTGCGTGTTTTCCATAACGTCCCTAAAATCCTGCGGATAGTAGCGCATAAATCACTTGCCCATAGATGTTTCTTTATAGTATACCTGCCGGAAAATGCAATGGGAAATGAATGCCCAGAAAAGCAACGGAAGGGATGAAATATGAAGATCTATAGTAAAAAATATTTAAATAATAAAATGATATCGATGTATTTTAACCAAATTCTTTTTCAGAAGTTGTACTTTACACTCTGCCCAATATTTGCAAGAGGAAGATTGACCTAACCGTGCAAAAGTTCTATAATAATACTCATATTGAAGGCAAAAAGCGAGCGTGAGACGGAGGTTATCAAAAGAATGGCCAGCAAAGACCGGACTGCTGTTTATGTGATTGATACGGATTATAAAATTGTCTATTTTAATAAAGCGCTGCGCCGAGCCTTTCCCACGCTTCGATTGGGGGAACGCTGTTATAGAGCGCTCTGCGAGGAGACGGAACCCTGCAAGGAGTGCCCGTTGAAATCTCCGAAAAATGGCGGTGCACTTTTTTATAATAAATTGGTGCAACGATGGTTGGAGATCAGTTCCGGGATAATTGACTGGCCCGGAGCAGGAGAATGTCATGTGCTTTTTGTGAGGAGCATTCAAGAAGACAATAAAAATTTATTTTATAACCTGACAGCTATTTCTACTTATGATGAATTATTCGAATTGAATTTAACGGAGGACAGCTATCGGATTCTTTATCATTTGGAAGGGAAATATGTAATCTCCGAAATGGAGGGAAAACTCTCCGCCATGTTGAAGAATGTGGTGACGGCGCATATGGTTCATCCGGATGATCGGGAGGCGTTCCTGGAATTTTGGGACCTGGACAGTCTTTTATCGAGATTGATGGACGGCACTGGCAATGCGCTGAAAGGACAGTTTCGAAAAAGAAGGATGGATGGAGAGTGGAATTGGGTTCTGCAAACGGTCGTACCGCTGTGTCAAGGGGAAAAAGAAGATAAAATTGTGATGTGTTTTATCCAAGACATCCATGAGCAGAAAATGAAGGAATTGGAGACACTGGAAAGCGGCGAATTGGTGAAGATCCGGAAAGACCGTCTGACAGGACTTTACGGACGGGATGATTTTTTTCGGGCTGTAGAGGAGATCCTCCAGCATCCCGGTAAAGAAAATTGCTGCTTGATGGCAATCGACATCGAGCATTTTAAGCTTTTTAACGAGTGGCATGGCCGTGAGGTGGGGGATGATTTTCTACGCCGGATTGCGGGATGCTTAAAACAGGCGCAGCAGAAAACCGGCGGAGTAGCCGGATATATGGGGGACGACGATTTTGGCATTTTGCTGCCCAATCGCCCAAATGCACTTACAGATTTGCAAAATCAGATTATGAACCTTAGTAAACAGTACGGGGACAATGCCGGCTTTTTACCGGCCTTTGGCGTATATATGGTTGACGACCACAGCATTCCGGCCAGTACTATGTATGACCGCGCCTCTATTGCAATGGCTTCGGTGAAGGGGAACTATGCCAAACGGGTTCGCCGGTATGAGGCTGGCATGATGCGGAAGATGGAGGAAGACCATTTACTGCTTTCGGAGGTTCAGCGGGCGTTAGAGCAGCGCGAGTTTACATTTTATCTTCAGCCCAAGTGCAATATGGTGACAGGAAAAATTGTGGGGATGGAATCCTTGGTTCGGTGGATCCATCCAGAAAAAGGAATGATTTCTCCGGGAGAATTTATTCCTTTGTTGGAGAAAAATGGATTCATTGCCAACTTAGATCGATACATTTGGGAAGATGTGTGCCGTCTCATCCGGAATTGGCTGGACCATGGTTACCACACGGTCCCTATTTCGGTCAATGTATCCCGCATTGATATTTATACGCTTGATGTGGCGGAGTGCTTTAAGGAGCTGGTACAACAATACCGGCTGAATCCAAGTTTGATTGAAATTGAAATTACAGAAAGCGCTTATGCGGAGGAATATCAAATTATCACCGACGTCGTGGAGGAGTTGCGCAAAGCAGGCTTCACTGTACTGATGGACGACTTTGGAAGTGGTTATTCCTCCCTCAATATGCTCAAGGACGTCAATGTAGACGTGCTGAAAATCGATATGAAATTCCTGGACATGAACGAGCAGAGCCAAGGGAAAGGCGTGGGGATTCTGGAAGCCATCGTCAGCATGGCGCGGCTGGTTGGACTGCGCATTATTGCGGAGGGCGTGGAAACACCGAAGCAGGTGGAATTTCTGCGCAACATGGGCTGCCTTTATGGGCAGGGTTACTATTTTTACCG
The DNA here is from genome assembly GCA_048455095.1 of Anaeromassilibacillus sp. GTDB lineage: Bacteria > Bacillota > Clostridia > Oscillospirales > Acutalibacteraceae > Anaeromassilibacillus. The sequence goes on along the minus strand of DBFXIC010000184.1, from coordinate 11,296 downwards.
GCCCATGTCGATTGAGGCGTTTGAAGCGTTATTAAAAGATGAGGCGAATATCGATTTCCGGGGAATTCAGGCGCGGCAGCTCGATCAACTGCGCATGAAAGAATTGCTCAACGACGACCTGTTCAGCGAGGCGATGATCAACAACATCCTCGGTGGAATCGCACTTTATGATGTGTATGAAGACCAGGTTGAGGTTGTGCGGGTCAATGAGCAGTATATCAGGATTTTGGGCGCAAACCCGGCTGATCTGGAGGAGAGGCAAAAAACCATTCTCGACAGTATATATCAGGGGGATCGTGCAATCCTTCTTGACGTTTTTCAGCGCGCTTATAAGGATCTTCTCAATGGTGCCGAAGGGGAGGTCCGCTGCTTGCGGGAAGATGCCGACACCATATGGTTGCATTTGCGCGCCTTTTTTCTCCGGGAACAGGACGGACACAGGCTGTATTATGGGTCGGTCAGCGATGTAACCGCTCAAAGACACCAGGAACAAATGCTGGAATCCTCCCAACGGGCGCTGTCGGCAGTGGTACATATCTCGGAAAACGACGAGGCTTTTATGAAACTGACGGAGGAAAACCGTCGGACTGCGGCCTCCATCTTTGCCCAGATGAGCCCCGGCGGAATGATTGGAGGATACTGTGAGGAGGGATTTCCGCTCTATTTTGCCAATCGTGCCATGGTGGAGCTTTTGGGTTATCAATCTTACGAGGAATTTGCCGCGGCGATCGGCCATCAGGTCGTTAACACGATCCACCCGGACGACCTGGAAGCGGTGATGCGGGATATCGGTTCCGTGTATTATCCGGGTTTGGAGTACACCACCACCTACCGGATGCCCAAAAAGGATGGGACCTGGTTCTGGACGCTGGACAAAGGGCGGATTATCGAGGCTGAAGACGGCCGGTTAGCGATTGTAAGTGCATGTACCGATATTTCGGAGACGATGATTGCGCAGGAAAAGCTGGCGGAACGCAATACCGCGCTGCTCCGTCAAAATCAGGAACTGTATTTTTTAAACCACGATATGCCCGGCGGCTATCATCGCTGCGCCGATACACCGGGATATGATTTCCTCTACATCAGCGACCGCTTCCTGGAGATTTTTGATTACAGCATGGAGGAAATCCGGGAGCTCTTCGACAATAAGTTTATGAATATGATTCATCCGGATGACCGCGCCATCAAGGAAAGGGGTATCGAAGGTCTGCAGAAGAACAGGACCAGCCAGTCGATGGAGTACCGAATGCTCAGCAAGCACGGCTATATTTGGGTAATCGATCAGACCAAATACATCGAATATGGAGGAAAACTGTTCTTCCAGGGGCTTGTACTCGACGTCACCGAGATGGTAAAGCTGCGTAACCAAATGCAGATGCTGGTAAAATATACGCCGGAAGATATTATTTTGGCCCAGTATAGGGATGGTCGGATTCAATATGAGATCATCGCTGACGGGATGGGCCGCGGCTTGGGACTTTCCGCAGAGGATTACAGAGCATTTTTCTATGAGGGAGGATATGGAGAGCTCATCCAAAAGAAGAATGTTGAAGAAATTGAGGAATGGCTTGCGGCATGTATCCGGAACAGGAAAAATGGACAGAGGTTGATCCCCCTGCATTTTGCCGATGGGAGGGACGTGTGGTTATCTCTGGATGCGCGGTTTATCAAGGATGAACCGGATGGCATCACCTATCTGTTTATCAATCGGGATGTGACGCCGCTCAAACAGAAAGAGCAGGAACTGTGGCTGGCAGGCAAAAAACTTGAAAGTATCCTGCGTCAGGCAGGAATCAACAGTTGGGACTGGGACTTCAAGACAAATACCCTTGTAGTGTCCAAAGCGGAAGAATGGGGAAAAGAGGAGCTGATCCCCGGTAAATGTATGGGGCGTCATGCTGTATTGGAGGATTTTCCTGAATGCCTCATGGATCGGATTCCGTGTGCCTCCTGCTATCGGGAACCGTTCCTCTCCTTTATTGATCGGGTGCGCAATGGGGAAAATCATGAAAGCCTTCAATGTGAAATTCCGTTTACGACTTTGGGCGGGGGAATACGTTGGATTAAATCGGCCTGTGAAACCATTTGCGATGAACAGGAAAATCCGGTTCGTGCAATGGGGTATTATATCGATATTACAAAAGAAAAACAAAAGGACTTAACAAACGGCGAGGATCGGAAGGCATTTGAGGTCCTGCGGGAACAGTTTGTCTGCGATTTTAAGGTGAATCTGACGCAGAACACCATTTTTGACGAGAACGCCTGCGAACTCTGGAGAGAGGAGACGGGCTGTTGTTGTGGGAATCTTTATACAGAGGTGATCCGCTATATGGGCAATCACCTGGTACTGCCGGAGTTTCAAGAGGCGTTCTGGGCGTTTTGCGACCGGAAGCGAATGCTGGAACTCTATCATGAAGGTAAACGGATCGAAAGTATGGACTATCAGCGCCTGTACCGCGGAGAGCCACACTGGATGCGGATGATCCTTCATCTGATGGACCAGGAGGAAGTTTCGGACATCCTTTGCCATATTTTTATCATGGATATCGACCCACAGAAGCGGCAGGAGATGGACCTGATGGAAATTTCGGAGACGGATATCTTGACAGGGCTGTATAACCGTCAAAATGCAATTCCCAGAATGGAGGAGTTCCTGAGCGGATTTGAAGATGGTACGGCAGCGCTCGTTCTGTTTGATCTGGATCATTTTCAGCAGGCAAACGAACTGTTTGGACCTTCATTTGCCGATACAATGCTTGTCCAGGCCGCACTAAAGTTAAAGGGATTTTTCCGCAGAGAGGATATCCTTTGTCGCTTTGGCGGGGATACATTCCTCGTACTGTGCAAAAACATCCAGGAACAGGATGCGAAAAAGAAACTGGCGGAAATTGTCGGATTCCTGTCAACGCCTTATAAAAACAAAGGCAGGGAGATGGTTCTTTCTATTTCCGCCGGGTTTGCCATGGTGCCCAAGGATGGAGATGCCTTGGGAGAGTTGTACCCCAAAGCATCGACTGCGCTTCGTTTGGCAAAGAGGGCGGGCGGCAATTGCAGCCGGCAATACAATTTTTCTATGAAAGAAACCGAGGACGACCGGGTGGAATAACCGGAGAAAATGGATGGAGTTCAGTCTTCTCAGCGGATTTGGCAGGTGCGCCTTGGCGGTTAAGGCGGGGGCCGGTGAGGCTCTTGACTCCTGCTTTTGCGGAGAAGCTCCGGGAGTACCGGATGAAATTAGAAACAGCGGGATTTCCCGCTGTTGGCGTCTGGGGGGCGAGATCTTTGCATGACAAGCGGCTGACGGCAGTGGCTTGCCTGATCCTTTTCCTAACGGCCGTTTTATTTTTTGCGCTGGAACCCATTGCCCTAAAAAAACAGAACGTTGCAAGCCGGCCGGACAATGGGAATAAACGAACGATTGCAATGGCGGCCAATTTGGACTGTGAACCACACGTGTTTGGCGATGAAAATGGAAAACCGGACGGCTGTGATGTGGAGTGGCGATATGCTTCGGCGGACCGAGCGCAGATCAACATGGAAAACCGTTCGATGTATGATGCGGACGGTGAAAGAATGGCGTACAGCGGGGAACCCGATTGGTTCGCCGGGCCGGGCTGCCGGCCAAATGATGGCCCTGCATTCTTTTTTTCGACTGCAACGTACAAGGTGCCTTCCATTTGCTTTGGCAGGAAGGATTTCGACATGTCTGGAACACTCTATGACCAGAAGCTTGCCGCCCTGAAACGGAGCGATACTTTTTCTGCATTTTTGGGAATTTATTATTTGGAGGAGAATGCAGCCATTTTCCCCACACGTGCAAAGGCGGTGGGTTCAATTGTCGTCGGAGAAAATGACGGCGCCGTCGATCGTTATTCGGTTGGGCGCGGAATTCCGGCAAAGAGGGGAAACAGGAAGGTACATGCGGCCGGGGCGACGCTTCCCAGCGATTCCTTATGCATGGGTATGAAGCGTGAACATACGGCGCTGCTTGCAGAACGCAACCGGGCTATTGATTCCGTGATAAAGGAAGGGACGCTGAAGGCGCTTTCAAACAAATGGCGGGGAGGATCTGCCGAGTATGTCAGTTGGAAGGACGTCGTCTATGTTTATCAGACGCCGGTTTTGATCTGCATTGCGGCGGCATTTCTTTTGTGCGCTCTTTTGAGCTTTTGTTTTTACCGACAGAGGGTGCGGGTAATGCAGAAGGAATATGAGGAGACTTCGCGGGCGCTGGAATACCAGAGACTTTTGACGGACGCGACAAAAGGGTTGTATGAGAATATCTATGAAGTGGATGTCACGCACAACCGGGCCGACGGCGAAAGCATGAAACGGTATTTTGAGCGGTTGGGGATGCCCGGCAATACGCCCTATGATGAAGCGCTCAAAGGGATTGCACAAAAGCAGATTAAAGAGGAATTTATTCAAGGCTATTTGGATATTTTCCTGCCGGAACATGTGCTGGCTGCATACCGCGGCGGCAAAACCAGCCTGGTATACGACTTTATGATCAGCAACGACCGGTTCCATTACTACTGGATGCGGATTTCTGCACGTATTTTCTTTTGGAAGGCCGACCAATCCGTCCATATGATCACCTACCGGCAGAATATTGACGCTGAAAAGCGCCGAGAGCAACAGCTGCTAAAGGCGGCAGAACAGGATCCACTGACGGGATTGTATAACAAGGCGGCTACACAGCGGCGGGTGGAGGACTTCCTTTCAAGACAGATGGCGGAAGGCCGGAGCCATGCATTGTTGGTAATCGACGTGGACTGCTTTAAAAACGTAAACGATACGTTCGGCCATGCTTTCGGTGATTTTATCCTCAAAGAGTTTTCCAATGCGATACGGGCAAACCTCCGTACGGATGACATTGTAGGGCGAATTGGCGGCGATGAATTCCTTGCCCTGGTCAAAAATGTACCGGATGAAGTGTGGTTAAAGACGATGCTCGACGGGATGAACCGGGACTTGTGCAGGGAAGTTGCGGTAAACGACAGCTTTTGTGAAATTTCGGCAAGCATCGGCGTGGCCTTGTATCCGCAATCGGGCTGGACCTATCAGGGCCTGTTTAAGAAGGCGGATAAAGCACTGTATGCTGTTAAAAAGGGTGGTAAAAATGGAAACCGCATTTATATGGAAGAAATAGAAGAGACGGAAGAGTAAGAAAAGGATTTTTCCAAAACAGAGGTGATTGTTTTTCGTTCCTCCGCCCCGGCAAGTGTTGACACGGGGCGGAGGTTTCATTATAATAAATAGAAATGTACGCATTTTTCAAAATGCTGCGCTGTGGGCGCGGCGATCATAAAAGGTGGTAATAAAGATATGGCAGGAAAACAGGTGATTTTGACCCAGGAAGGCCTGGAAAAGCTGGAGCAGGAGCTGGAAGAGCTCAAGAGCGTCAAACGAAAAGAAATTGCAGAAAAAATTAAAGTGGCCCTGTCCTTTGGCGACCTGTCTGAGAACAGCGAATACGACGAAGCAAAGAACGAACAGGCCATCATGGAAGCCCGCATTGCCGATATTGAAGTCACGCTGAAAAACGTGAAAGTCATCGATGAGAGCGAGCTCAGCAACGAGAATATCCACATCGGTTCCAAAGTGGAAGTGCGCGTCAGCAATCCGCGCACGGGCAAATCGGATGTTTATAATTATAAAATCGTCGGCTCCAATGAAGCGGATCCGCTTTCCGGCAACATCTCCGACGAATCCGCCGTAGGCAAAGCGTTGCTGGGCCATAAGATCGGCGAAAAAATCGAGGTCGAGGTCCCGGCCGGTGTGATGGAGTATGAGGTGTTGGCCATCTCCAAATAAAAACGAGGCGGCGTGTGGGCAGCGGCGAAGCGCGCCCCGGCCGCCTTTTCTTTTGCTGTCAAATCAATATAAGGAAGCCCGCATGGCGGGCGATTAAGATAGGGAGAGCTGAACATGAGTGAAAATAAGAACGAACAGCAGCCGCAGGCCGAGCAGACCGAACAGGAGCTGAACGAGCTCCTGCAGATTCGCAGGGACAAGCTGGCCAAACTGCGCGAGGCGGGCAAGGACCCCTTCGTCATCACCACCTGCCCGCGCGACCGCTACGCGCAGGAGATCCGCGACAATTTCGAAACGCTGGAAAATCAGGACGTCTGCATCGCAGGCCGCGTGATGAGCTGGCGCGACATGGGCAAGGCGAGCTTCCTGGACGTCCATGATAAAACAGGCCGGATGCAGGTCTATGTCAAAATCGATGAGGTGGGCGAAGAGGCCTACAAGGAGATGAAGGCCAGTTGGGATCTGGGCGACATCATCAGCGTGGGGGGCTTTGTCTTTAAGACCAGAAGGGGAGAAATCTCTGTCCATGCAAAGGAGATCAAGCTGCTGAGCAAGTCGTTGCTGCCGCTGCCGGAGAAGTTCCACGGACTCAAGGACACCGATTTGCGCTACCGCCAGCGCTATGTGGATTTGATCGTGAACCCGGAGGTCAAAGACACCTTTGTGCGTCGCTCTCAAATTATCACAGAAATCCGCAACTTCCTCAATGACAAGGGCTTTTTGGAGGTGGAAACCCCCGTTTTGCACACCATCGCAGGCGGCGCCTCCGCAAGGCCGTTTATCACGCATCACAACACGCTGGACATGGATATGTATCTGCGCATCGCGCTGGAGCTGTACCTCAAGCGTCTGATTGTGGGCGGTTTTGATAAGGTATACGAGCTGGGCCGCACCTTCCGCAATGAAGGCATGGATACCCGCCACAACCCGGAATTCACTATGCTAGAGCTGTATCAGGCGTACACCGACTACAACGGCATGATGGATATCACCGAAGAGCTGATCCGCACTGTGGCACAGAAGGTGCTGGGCACGACGGTCATCACCTATGGCGACGTGGAAATTGACCTCGGCAAGCCGTTTGAGCGCATCTCCATGGTGGACGCGGTCAAGAAATACGCGGGCGTGGATTTCGAAGCGATTGCGACCGATGAGGAAGCAAAGGCTGTGGCAAAGGAGCACCATATCCAGTACGAAGAGCGCCACAAGAAGGGCGACATTCTGAACCTGTTCTTTGACGAATACTGCGAAGAGAAACTGATCCAGCCGACGTTCCTGATGAACCACCCGGTGGAGATCTCCCCGCTGGCGAAGAAGATGCCGGGCAATCCGGCGTACACGGAGCGCTTTGAGCTGTTTATTGTGGGACGCGAGCACGCGAACGCGTTCTCCGAGCTGAACGACCCGATCGATCAGCGCCAGCGCTTTGAGGCGCAGGCCGCGCTGAAGGCGGCGGGCGACGAGGAAGCCTGCGATGTAGACGAGGATTTCCTGACTGCGCTGGAATACGGCATGCCGCCCACGGGCGGACTGGGCATCGGCGTGGACCGTCTGGTGATGCTGCTGACCAATGCAGCGTCCATCCGCGACGTACTGCTGTTCCCCACAATGAAGCCGCGTGACTAAGTATAAAACGACGACTTAACCGGGCGCGGATTCCCCTTCCTGGGGAATTCGCGCATCATTTTAATCATAAAGGAGAGGGTACCATGAGAAGCGATCTGATGAAAGAAGGTTCGACCCGCGCGCCGCACCGTTCCCTTTTGCGTGCACTGGGGCTGACCGACGATGAAATGAAGCGGCCCTTTGTGGCGGTTGTCTGTTCCGCCAGCGATTACATACCGGGACACCGGCACCTCAAAGACATTGCAGAGGCCGTCAAGGCGGGTATCCGCAACGCGGGAGGCGTGCCGTTCGAGTTTGAGACCATCGGCGTTTGCGACGGCCTCTCCATGAACCACAAGGGCATGAAGTATTCCCTGTGCTCCCGCGAGCTGATCGCGGACTCCATTGAAGTCATGCTGACCGCACATCCGTTGGACGCGGCGGTGTTTATCCCGAATTGCGACAAGATCGTTCCCGGCATGATGCTGGCCGCGTGCCGCATGAATCTGCCGAGCATCTTTGTCAGCGGCGGCCCGATGCTCCCCGGCGAGCACAACGGCACCAAATTCGGCCTGTCCGAGATGTTTGAGGCGGTGGGCAGCTATGCCTCCGGCAAGATCGATGCGGACGAGCTGCTGGCGCTGGAAAAATCCGCCTGCCCGACCTGCGGCTCCTGCTCCGGCATGTACACGGCAAACTCCATGAACTGCCTGACCGAGGCCATTGGCATGGCACTGCCCGGAAACGGCAGCATCCCGGCGGTCTATTCCGAGCGTATCGCGCTGGCAAAGCGCGCCGGTATGCAGGTCATGAAGCTTTTGGAACAGGATCTGCGTCCGAAGGATATCTTGACCTCGGAGGCGTTTGAAAACGCGCTGCGCGGCGAAATGGCGCTGGGCTGCTCTACGAACTCCGTGCTGCATCTGACCGCGATCGCACACGAGGCGGGCGTGCCGCTCGACATCGACAAGATCGACGAGCTGGGCCGCACCACGCCGCAGATTTGCAAATTGAACCCCGCCAGCCAGGTGTTCATCACCGATCTGAACGAAGTGGGCGGCATCCCGGCTGTGATGAAGGAACTCTCCCGCAAGGGATTGATTCACCTTGATCTGCCCACGGTGTGCGGTACGGTCCGCGACCGTGTGGAAGCGGCTCCCGATGCGGACGGCGAGGTCATCCGTACCATGGAGAACCCGTTCCGTCCGGACGGCGGTATCGCGGTGCTCAAGGGCAATATCTGCCCCGAGGGCTCCGTGGTCAAACAGGGCGCGGTTGTGCCGGAGATGATGCACCACGTGGGACCGGCTCGCTGCTTCGACTGTGAGGAGGACGCTTCCGAGGCGATCCTGGGCGGCAAGATCAAAGAGGGCGACGTGGTGGTCATCCGCTACGAGGGCCCCAAGGGCGGCCCCGGCATGCGCGAGATGCTGGCCCCGACCTCCGCTTTGACCGGCATGGGGCTTGGCTCCAGCGTGGCGCTGATCACGGACGGCCGCTTCTCCGGCGCGACGCGCGGCGCGGCCATTGGCCATGTTTCTCCTGAAGCGGCGGCAGGCGGCAACATCGCCCTGATTCAGGACGGCGACGTTGTCGACGTGGACATCACCGGGCGGCAGCTCAATGTGCAGCTGAGCGATGAGGAACTGGCAAAGCGCCGCGCAGCATGGAAAGCGCCTGAGCAGCAGTTGAGCGGCTATATGAAGCGCTATGCAAAGCTGGTGACTTCCGGCTCCAAGGGCGCGGTGTTTGAGGACTAAACGGGATAAAGTTTGCAGAGTATCTGACGCTGAAAGGCGGCAGACGTTTTGCGCTTGAGTGTAAAATCGTCAATTTATCGCACGCTCAGTCGGGCTGTTTGGATGAATAAGGGCCTTCTCACTGGTTTCGTGGGAAGGCCTTTTTACCGAATGGCAAAGGGTCGCTTGGGTTTGAAAGGGTTTGGCACAGCGCGCTTTATAGAGGGCATCGTGTTTGGAAGGCATATACGGTTTGGCGCATTCCGGGGACCGGGATGCGCGGCGGTTGCTTCCAACAGGCGGCGAATTATTCGAAACCAGGCGGAGAAAGAAAACAGCGCAAGGAAATTCATAAGAATGTATTACGGTTTACATTCTTGTGAATGAAAGGATGCTACAATACAGATACCGGGAAACGGACAACGATTAAGGGGGAAAATCCAATGGGAATGACCATGACGCAGAAGATCCTGGCGGCGCACGCGGGTTTGGATCAGGTAGTCGCAGGCCAGCTGATCGAAGCGAAACTGGACGTGGTGTTGGCGAACGACATCACCGCGCCGGTGGCGATCAACGAATTTGAAAAGTGCGGCGCGGACGCGGTGTTCGACAACACGCGCATCGCGCTGGTGCTGGACCATTTTACGCCGAACAAGGATATCAAGGCGGCGGAACAGTGCTTGCAGACGCGCAATTTCGCGGACAAGTACGACATCAAAAACTTTTTTGACGTGGGGCAGATGGGCATCGAACATGCGCTGCTGCCGGAAAAGGGCATTGTGGGCCCGGGCGACTGCGTAATCGGCGCGGACTCCCACACCTGCACCTATGGCGCGCTGGGCGCGTTTTCCACGGGCGTGGGCTCCACGGACATGGCCGCGGGTATGATCACCGGCAAGGCGTGGTTTAAAGTGCCGTCCGCGATCAAGGTCGTGCTGACCGGCAAGCCGGGCCGCTGGGTGAGCGGTAAGGATGTCATCCTGCACCTGATCGGCATGATTGGTGTGGACGGCGCACTGTATAAATCCCTGGAATTCACTGGGCTGGGAGTGGACCACCTCAGCATGGATGACCGCCTGTGCATCGCCAATATGGCGATCGAGGCCGGCGCGAAGAACGGCATCTTCCCGGTGGACGGCGTGACGCTGGAATACTGCGAGGGCCGCTTCCAGCGCAAACCGATTGTCTATAGTGCAGACGAGGATGCAGAGTATGATTCCACAGTGACAATCGATCTCTCCACCCTGCGTCCGACGGTCGCATTCCCGCACCTGCCGGAGAATACCAAGACGATCGACGAGATCGCTCAGATGGAACCAATTGCAATCCAGCAGAGTGTGATCGGCTCCTGCACAAACGGCCGCATTGAGGACCTGCGCGCCGCTGCCAAGATCCTGGCTGGCCGCAAGGTGGCCAAGGGTGTGCGCTGCATCGTGATCCCCGGTACGCAGGATATCTACTTGAAGGCGATCAAGGAGGGCATTGCGGAGGTCTTTATCAAGGCGGGCGCGGTGTTCAGCACCCCGACCTGCGGGCCCTGCCTGGGCGGACACATGGGCGTGTTGGCCAAGGGTGAGCGCGCAATTTCCACCACGAACCGCAATTTCGTGGGCCGGATGGGCCATGTGGAGTCGGAAGTCTACCTCGCGAGCCCCGCGATTGCGGCGGCCAGCGCAGTGGCGGGCTATATTACGGACCCGGACAAGATTTGAGGAGGTGCGGAACATGAATGCACATGGATTTGTACATAAATACGGCGACAACGTCGATACCGACGTCATCATCCCCGCGCGCTATCTGAACACCGCGTCCCACGCGGAGTTGGCTTCCCACTGCATGGAGGATATCGATAAGGACTTTGTCAAAAATGTGAAGATGGGCGACATCATTGTCGCCAACAAAAACTTTGGCTGCGGTTCTTCCCGCGAGCATGCACCGATCGCCATTAAGGCGAGCGGTGTCTCCTGTGTGATCGCTTCCACCTTTGCGCGCATTTTCTACCGCAACGCAATCAACATCGGCCTGCCGATTCTGGAATGCGACGAGGCAGCCGGCGAAATTCAGGCGGGCGACGAGGTCGAGGTCGACTTCGACACCGGCGTGATCACGGATGTGACCACGGGCAAGAGCTATAA
>DBFXIC010000183.1:0-7828 GCA_048455095.1 Anaeromassilibacillus sp. | reverse complement strand
GAGTATGGAAGGTTATGGCTTCCTGTTTGATTTAGGCTTAATCTTGCTCAGCACCAAGCTGTTCGGACTGCTCACCCGCAGATTCAAAATGCCGCAGGTGGTCGGCGCGCTGGCCGCGGGGTTGATTCTTGGTCCGGCGATGCTGAACATTCTGGGCGAGACCGATTTTATCACGAAGCTCTCCGAGGTAGGCGTCATCGTATTGATGTTCACCGCCGGTTTGGAGACGGACATCCAGGAACTCAAACGCACGGGCAAAGCCTCTTTTGTAATCGCCTTAATCGGCGTCCTCGTCCCGCTGGGCGGCGGGTTCCTGCTGGCCCATTTCTTTAATAATGAAACGATCGCTGGGCCAGGCGCGAACGTCTTTCTGCAAAACATCTTTATCGGTATCATCCTGACGGCCACCTCCGTAAGTATTTCCGTGGAAACGCTCAAAGAGATGGGTAAGCTGAATACCCGCGCGGGCAACGCAATTCTGGGTGCAGCGATCATCGACGACATCCTCGGCATCGTCGCCTTGACGGTTGTGACCAGTCTGGCTGACGCAAGCGTGAATCTTGTACTAGTCCTGCTCAAGATTGTGGCGTTCTTTGTGGTTGCTGTGGTGGGCGGATTCTTCTTTTATATCCTATTTAAAAAGTACCAGTCTCGCTATCAAAAGGACATGCGCCGCTTTGTTATCCTGGCTTTTGTGTTCTGCCTGTTCCTCTCTTTTGCTGCAGAGCGCTTTTTCGGCGTGGCAGACATCACCGGCGCTTTTATCGCGGGCATGGTAATCTCAAACACAGAGCACAGCAACTACATTGCGGCACGCTTTGAAACGCTTTCCTACATCTTCCTCTCCCCGGTCTTCTTCGCCAGCATCGGTTTGAAAGTCTCTTTGCCGGATATGACCGGCTCCATCATTCTTTTCTCTGTGTTGTTGGTCGTCGTAGCGGTACTCACCAAGGTGATCGGCTGCGGCGTGGGCGCGAAACTCTGCAAATTTACCAATCGGGAATCCATCCAGATTGGCGCGGGCATGGTGTCCCGCGGCGAGGTCGCCCTGATCGTGGCCACCAAGGGCGCATCCCTGGGGCTGATGTCCACGGTATTCTTCGGCCCGATCATCATCATGGTGGTGGTGACGACCATCATCGCCCCGATTCTGCTCAAGCTTGCCTTCCGCAACGACGGCGTGGAGCCGCCTCCGGAGGATCCCCTGCAAAGCAACTATCAGGTCTTGACCGGTGACAACATGGCGATGGGCGCGGAGATGTATCCGGAAACCACCAGCCGAGATCAATGACCCTTAATATATAAACAATCCAAGGGCGGCGCAGATTTGGCCTCTGCGCCGCCCTTTTTCAGATCATCCAATATGGCGATAAGCGTACCCCCCGAAAATTGGTCGATTAACCGGCATGCGGTCCCTTTTTCCTCTTGTAACCCGGGAAGGAACCGTCGTTTCATATTCTGTACTCTATCTAATTTTCCATATGTCTTTTACAAGCATCTGTGGAAGAAATCTGCGCAGCATTTCCAGCTTTGACAATATAACCTTTTCTCTATGCCACATGTTTTCTGACACAGCGGAAATAAATTAGAACGGCGGAAGCCCGCCAGGAGCGCAAAAACAGCCTGTCGGGGCATTTCCCCAACAAAGTCACGCACCCATTCACCCATATACGAAAAAGAGGCCCCCGGAAAATCCGGTGGCCTCTCACAGATTCATTTTAACATTAGGATACATTGGAGTCATAGGAAACGGCTTCGCCGTTAATCGTGCCGGTCCCCGTGCAGTTTACAATCGTGGGAAGCTCCTGCGCGTTATAGGGAACCATTAACAGACCAGTTTTCTCGCTGTCTGGCGCGCTGATCTCTGCCTCGACCGTACAGTCCTTCAAGGTTGCGGGGGTTTGCACGGAACCAATCAAAGCGGAACAGCTCTGCCCGGAACCTGTGAGTGCAAGCGTTCCGCCCCGCACATCACAGTTTTCTATCCGTGTCCCGCCATAAATACTTGACGCGATGATTCCCATACTTACTCTGCTATCTGCGCTGTTCACAGCAATATGTGCACCCAGGACGTCCAAATTTTTGACATATCCTCCTGCACACGCATTGAAAAGTCCGATTGAGAGACTCTGAGACGATGCGCAACTGATGTTCAGTCCTGCAATCGTACGATTTTTTCCGTCAAAATGGTTGAAATAGAAGGGTCTGGTGCCAACATTGCTGACCCTGCCCAGCGGCATCCAACCATTTTCCTGCTGCCAACCCGTTTCCGCCCATTCCGGATTATAATAGCCCGAAAGATCAATATCTCTTCCGAGAACAAAATACTGACCGCTCTGCGCCGATTCAAACCCACAATACTGATTCAGATTGTCTAACTGACGAGCATTCATGATCACATAGGGGTCCTGCTCTGTTCCGCTGCCGCTGTCAAACTCCCTGGTTCCATCATCTATATAGGGATCCTGTTCCATCACAAATGTCGCGGCCGTGTCCTCCCCCTGATAGGCAATGGTGCCATCTTCTGCAAGGGTCACGCGGTAAGCTTTCTCACCTTCTGCAAGATGATAACCCGCCAGTTCGTCTGTGGACGGAAGAAGTGCTAGTTCGCCCGGTTTTTCAGCGATACTGCGCCGGAATTCTGCGCTGCCATTGTTATCCAGAATCGGGCCTACCGTGCTGCCATCGTTTAACTTCCACATATAGCGGACTTTCACTGTCGTAGCTACCGCGCCTTCATCCGGCGTGATGGAACTGCTCCAGTCGGGCAGCGGCGCCATGCTGGCCCCTGTATCCACTTGGCCGGCGTTCACATAGAGTGCCCCGTGGAAATGCTTACCCTGGCTATCGTTTCCGACGGTATCGGGCAGCCATGCTGCCACAATATAAGAAGCCGTCTCTCCTGCTGGAAGAACGTCCGGAATTGCGTAATCCGAAGGGATTCCGTCCTTCCAAAGCGTCACCGTATTGTTGTCCGGCGCCGCCTCTGCGACCGGTTTCAGTTGAAACCCATCCGCTGTTTTCTCTGTCTGATAAAGTTGGATCTGCAGCACACTCCGCAGATCATTCTGGCAGGCGACTTTTGGCTCCTGATCATCGATCTCCACACCGCCGTTGCCGTTGTCTAAAATATTGGGTACCTCGTCGCCATATGGCAGGTCGGGATTATTCCCCTTTTCCTGCTCCCGGATCGCAAGATGCAACTGCATCGGCAGTGTCCCTTGGTTCTCCAGATTAAGCTGATAAAAATACAGAGGCGCGCCAACGTAGCCCTCCAAATTTTTATTGGTGATGACGCCATTTTCGTCCATCTGGAACTCGTCCTGAAGCTGCTCAATCGTCAGCGGACGGAGGTTGGTAAAATGCAGCGGGACAGCTTTGCCCTCCTGGCCCACTGAAAGCTTTATATCCAACACACCGGACTGGAAGTTCGCGCCCACATGCTCCGTATCCATGAACCACGCAAACGTACCGCTCCCCAGCAGAGTCAACACGAGCAGAAACGAAATAACCGATAAAACAAGGTGGTTCTTTGTTTTTCCCATCGTTTCACGCTCCTTCTTCACCTGCCGTGTTTCCATGTAGAGAACGGCAGAATAACCCAACCTTATTATACGGCATGTAGTTCCCTGGTTACAAGCCTTTAATCGAATTTAAACAAAAATTTTCTCAAAAATTTCCTTCATATTGGCTTTATGAAAAAAGGGTTCGGTTAGCCCATATCGCCCCGATTTGATAAAGATTTGTAGCAAATGAAATCAAAAAAATCCGCCCCACAAAATTTGCAGGACGGATTTCGATTGAAATAAAATTATTCCGGCTTTTTATTGGTGTTGGCGATGAAGCCATTGCTGGCGCGCGGACGGTCGTCACGGCGATTGAAACGGCCTCCATCGCGGCGCTCCGGGCGGCGCGGTGCGTCGGAGATTGTATTCTCCGGGACCAGACCCTCCACCTCGATCAGTGCATCGCGGCGGGACAGGTTCAATCTGCCCTTGTCGTCAATTTCCAACACCTTGACCATAACTTCGTCGCCCACATTGACCACGTCGGTCACCTTCTCGGTGCGCTTGACGTCGAGGCGGGAGATATGCACCAGGCCCTCCTTGCCGGGGGCGATCTCAACAAACGCGCCGAAGTCCATGATGCGCGTCACCTTGCCGTTGTAGAATGCGCCGGGCTCCGGATCGTTGACGATGGTATCCACAATGGTCAGTGCGCGCTGGCAGTTGTCCTTATCGATGCCGGAGACGAACACATGTCCATCCTCTTCCACGTCCATCTTGACGCCGCATTCGGCGCAGATCTTCTGGATGACCTTGCCGCCGGAACCGATGACCTCGCGGATCTTCTCCACCGGGATCACGGTGCTCAGCATCTTAGGCGCGTACTTGGAGAGCTCCTCGCGCGGCGCCGGGATGCACTTGAGAATGATTTCATCAATGATATAGTTGCGGGCCTTATGGGTCTTTTCCAGCGCTTCCTTGACCATTTCCGGGGTCAGGCCGCTGATCTTCAGGTCCATCTGGATGGCGGTGATGCCCTCCTTGGTGCCCGCAACTTTGAAGTCCATATCGCCGAAGAAGTCCTCAACGCCCTGGATATCAACCATGGTCATCCAGCGCTCGCCCTCGGTGATCAGGCCGCAGGAGATGCCGGCGACGGGCGCCTTGATCGGCACGCCGGCTGCCATGAGCGCCAGCGTGGAGCCGCAGATAGACGCCTGAGAGGTGGAGCCGTTGGAGGACAGCACCTCAGAGACAAGGCGGTACGCATACGGGAACTCCTCCACGGTCGGGATGACCGGGACGAGCGCACGCTCTGCCAGCGCGCCGTGGCCGATTTCACGGCGGCCCGGGCCGCGGCTGGGCTTTGTCTCGCCTACGGAGTAGGACGGGAAATTATACTGATGGATGTAGCGCTTGAACTCCTCCTCGTCGATGCCGTCCAGCATCTGCTGGTCGCTGACGGGGCCGAGGGTAGCGACTGTAAGCACCTGGGTCTGGCCACGGGTGAACATACCGGAGCCGTGCACGCGGGGCAGCAGGTCAACCTCCGCGGCAAGCGGGCGCATCTGGTCCATCTGGCGGCCATCGACACGCTTCTGCTCGTCCAGCAGCCAGCGGCGCACAATATATTTCTGCGTGCGGTACATGCACTCCTCGATCTTGGCCTCCTGGTCGGGATAGATCGGGTCGAATTTCTCGTGTACCTTCTCATAGATGGGCTTGAGGCGCTCGTCGCGGACATTTTTGTCGTCCGTATCGAGGGCGTATTTCACGTCCTCCATAGCGAACTCCTTGACGGCGGCAAGCATCTCCTCGTCCGGCTCATTGCTCGGATAGCTGAACTTCTCCTTGCCGATCTCCTTCTGGATGCCCTTGATAAACTCGATGATCTTCTGGTTGGCCTCATGGCCAGCCATGATGCCGTTGAACATCTCCTCGTCGGTGACGATCTTCGCACCCGCCTCGATCATGGCGATGCGCTCGTCCGTGGAGGCGACAGTGACCGCCATGCGGCTCGCTTCACGCTGCTCAGCGGTCGGGTTGATGATATACTCGCCGTCGATCATGCCGACGGACACGCCCGAGATCGGGCCGTGCCACGGAATGTCGGAGATGGTCAGCGCGATGGAAGTACCCACCATGGCGGCGATTTCCGGCTGGCAGTCGTGGTCCACGCTCATGACCGTGCAGACGACGGAGACGTCGTTGCGCATATCTTTCGGGAACAGCGGGCGGATCGGGCGGTCGATGACGCGGGAGGTCAGGATCGCCTTGTCGCTCGGACGGCCTTCCCTCTTGAGGAAGGAACCGGGAATCTTGCCCACGGAATAGAGCTTCTCTTCAAAGTCCACGGAGAGCGGGAAGAAATCCACGCCTTCGCGCGGCTTGGCAGAAGCGGTAACAGCCACGTGCACCACGGTCTCGCCGTAGCGGACCAGGCACTCGCCGTTCGCAAGCTGGCCCATCTTGCCGGTTTCAATCACCAGCGGGCGGCCCGCAAAGTCTGTTTCAAAGGTTCTGAAATTTTCAAACATCTTGTTTCCTCCTAAAAATAAGCGTTACTCTGGCCAACACCCCGGAGCGCCGCAGGAAATGGGGATAAACCCGCATTCCATCACAGACGGCAGGCGTCCGTCCGGCCTCTCAACAGGGATTTTATCAAATTTGCAGCGGCCCTTTGCGTGAGGAAACAGGTTTAGCAATGAAACCAGCCCCGCGTCCTGCGCGGCGTTCGTTTCACGGCTAAGTCCTCTTTCCCCATCCGGGGCCTAGGTCCGTGTGCAGCGGCATCCGGTGCGGCCCCCGTGGACCGCGCCCATGCCCGCCTGAACGCGTAGAAGGGCAGACGGCACAAAGCCGCCTGCCCTACCATGCAGTTTTTTACTTACGGATGCCCAGCTTGGCGATGATCGTACGATAGCGCTCAATGTCCACGCGCATGAGGTAGTTGAGCAGATTTCTTCTCTGACCAACCATCTTCAGCAGGCCGCGGCGGGAATGATGGTCCTTCTTGTGGATCTTCAGGTGCTCGGTCAAATCGTTGATTCTTCTGGTGAGAACCGCGATCTGGACCTCCGGAGAACCGGTATCGCCCTCGTGCATCGCATATTCCTGGATAATCGCTGTTTTTTCTTCTTTCAACATGTGCTTTTCCACCTTTACAAAAAATTAGGGGAAATCCCCTTTTCAATGCGCCCATATTCACAGAAGCAGGCCGGTGTGCGCCCGATCGGGCTTACCCCTGCATCCGGGAGTAGGGTAGACATCAACCGCCGTTTCCGACGGGGCAAAACTAGAGATATTATACCACGGAGGTTCTGTTTTGTAAATATGCGGCGATCATCTTTTTTGCGGTTTCCCCATCCCGCAGGATGTTTTCCTGCAGCTCTTCGACGCTGCCGAACTTGACCTCGGGGCGGATAAAATCCACCAGGTCTACGCGGATGTTCTCCCCGTAGAGATCCTCACCGTTGTATGCCGGTATCCACGTCTCGGAAAGCGGCGCGTCGGCCCCCACGGTCGGCTTGACGCCCACGTTTGTGACGCCATAGTAATCGCCATCGTTCAGGCTGACGAGGGATGCATAGACGCCGAAGCGCGGCAATACAAACCCTTCCGTAAACACCTGGTTGATGGTCGGTGTGCCAAGTGTGCGGCCCAGCTGGCGGCCGCGCACAATCTCGAAGTCGAAGCCGAAGGGGCGTCCCAGCAGTTGTTCCGCCTGCGCCACGTCGCCGTTCGTTACGAGCGCACGGATGCGCGTGGAGCTGACCGCTTCGCCGCCGATCTCCACCGCGGGCACGATTTCACAGGCGATCCCACGGGCCGTGCAGAGTGCCTGCAGCGTCTCCGCCCGACCCGCACCCCGGTAACCAAAAGTAAAATTGAACCCGCAGCAGACCTTTTTGGCGTGGCAAACCTCCACGAGCACATCGTCTACAAACTGTTCCGGGCTCATGTTTTTGATCGCGGCGAAGCGCAGGGAATACACCTGCTGCACACCCATGCGTTCCAAAAGGCGGAGCTTCTGGCGCTTCGTCACAAGCTGGCCGCCGGACTTGCCGCCCAACTCTTCCAGCGGGTCCGCAAAAGTCAAGACCGACTGCGCGAGGCCGGGGGCCCGTGCCGCACCGATGACGCGCTGGTGGCCCAGGTGCAGACCGTCAAAGCATCCGAGCGCCACCGCAGCCCGCGGCGCGCCGGGGGTTAAATCGTGGTATACTTTCATAGGTTTTTCCTTTATTACAAATTTTTCAGATTTCTTTACAAATGCAAAAATTAAAAAATTTATAAAACATGAACTTCTGTTTTTATTTCGC
>DBFXIC010000182.1:0-6153 GCA_048455095.1 Anaeromassilibacillus sp. | reverse complement strand
CCCGCAGACGGGCGAGCGGCTCACGCTGGGGCAGGACGGCCGCAGCGGTTCCTTTTATGATTTCCTGATGGCGCGCCTCTCCGACTCGGCAACGGACTTCCTGAGGCGGCTTGAGGCGGGCGCCCTGCCGCTCGCCTGTTCGGTGCAGGACTACCTGGACGGCAATTACACGGAAGATATGCCCGCCCCGCCGCCTGCGGAGCCCCCTGCCGGCGGTGCGAACCGTCCGCCGCGCCCGATGGCCCTAGGCGATCTGTTTTCCCGTCCGCCCAGGGGAACGCCCTTCGTGGACATGCAGCCGCCCATGGTGGCCGTGCCCGGGGATGACAAGCATGCCTGGCTCAGCTGGGATGGTACGCGCGCCGTTGTGTGCGACCTGGACGCCTACGTGCTTGCGCACCGCCGCCGGATGAAACCCTGCACCGCCTTTGACAAGCTGGGCAAGGACAGCGGAGAAAATGAATTCTTCGGCAAAACAGGCGAGGAACATGTCCATTTCAGCATGGACGTGGCCCAGGCGCTTCGCACGGTGGCGCGGCAGTTTCCACGGGACGCCGCTCCGCTGGAAGCGGCCTGGACGGCTTGCGAAGGAGACGAGGAGCTTTCAACAAAGCTGCGGTTGGTCAACCCTCTGCGCTACCTCGCCTGCGGCGAAGAAAGCCGGCGGGCCCGGCACTATCGGATTCGCGTGGGAGCCCGCGACGCGGACACCTCGCTGAGCGTCTCCGTGATTCTGGCGCTGCTGCTGTCTGACGCAGGCGTCGGCACGGTAGACTATGCGATGGTCTGGGACCAGCCGCACAGCGAGGCCGATTACCCCGGCGAGGTGCTGGCGTGGATCGACGGTATCTGCCTCTGACTGATAAGACTGTCTTTCGCTGCGGTGGGGAAGAGGCTTGTCAGACTAAAGAAGTTTACTTACCGTCTGACCAGGCAATGCCGGGGACAATGTTCCAGTCGCACAACGATACTTTTGCTTTACGGTTTTGCCGTCCGGTGTGTTAATGCCGCCGTGGCCTGCAAGAAGTTTACGGCCTTTTCCGCCAGTACATGTTTCCCCTGCGCCTGCGGCGCGGCTGGGGAAACGTCCAAGGAACCCTTGCTGCGCATGGCTTGCGAATCGACCGCACATGTCAGCAGGGCAGGCTGATCGCCGGAAGCGGGTAATCTGTGTTGTGGATCGCGCTTGTTTATACAGCAAGGTCCTTTTCTTGAAACGCCCCTATGACGAATGTCAGGGGGCGTTTCAACATGACGAAAAAATTGCCGCAGGAGAGCTTTTCCGCCGGGACAACTCCACGCGAGCATGGCGTCGCAGTCGGAATGCTGCGGTCCGCTGAACCCCTTAGACGGGTTTTGGACAGTCTGCAAGTGTGTGACGGCGCCGACTTGCAGGAAGACGGAAAATATGAAGAAAACCGCACGAGAATGCGGCATCTTGGGCAAGGTGATCACCATGCGCATGCGCCGGGCAGGGATAGAAGCCCCAAAAGGAGCGTTTGTCTTCAATGCGAGCCACTTATATCGCAGGACGTACTTCGTCAAACCTGTGGATTGCAGCGCTGCACACGGCTGGCTTCAAGCTTTGTGTAAGTGCTGTACATCCGGGGCGGATTGGGCTACAATAGCTTTATGGCCAACCGGCCCAATGGGAGGATTGAGATGAGGCAGAACGCAGAAAGACCGGTGGAGTTTTTGGATATGCGGCGTTCCAACGCATCCGAGAATTTTTTGCCCCATACACACGAGTATTATGAGCTCAATTATCTCACCAATGGTCATACCAAAATCAAGCTTAACGGCTTGCTGCTAGCCTATGAAGCATACGATTTTGTGCTCATCCCGGCGGGAGTAAGGCATAATCTGTATTACGCCCAGAACGAAAAATATGATAATTGCGCCATTTGGTTTCGGGGCGACGGAGAGTTTCTCAACTCGCTCTGCCGTGAAACGCAAGCGATCAAGCTCCATGATTATGATGGCGCGCTGCATTTTCTGGGGTCAGAGATCTTTCGCCTGCATCAAAGCTACGGCGCGGGAAATTCGGAGCTGTTTGACGCCTATCTTTATGCGGCTTTGCTGCATATGCGTCGGGGAATTGTCATGGACACACTTGCGCCCGCTGATCAGGATGAAGATCCCATCGAACGCGCTGTACGCTTCATCAATGACAACATCCTGCTCAGACCTGTTACGGTAAGCGCCATTGCCGAGGAGCTTGGGCTGTCGCCCGCCTATTTTACGAGGCTGTTTCAACGGCGTATCGGTATGACTCCTGTCAAATATATCATCGAGGTGCGCGTGGCGCAGGCAAAGCGTATGCTGACGGAGGAAAACTACGCCATTAAAGAGATTGCCGCTGCTCTGCATTATGAGGATCAGCTGTATTTTTCCCGCCAGTTCACCAAGGCAACCGGCCTGCCGCCCCGGAAATATCGGGAAAAGACCCGTCGCTGAAAGGACCTTCTTGACATTATTTGTGCGGGATATGTACTTTTTTGTTCTGGGAATCCTTGCAGCACAACATGGCACGTTCGCGGCAAATGGCAGGGGAAGCTGAAAGACCCCTTGGCCTTATGAAGCATGCTTGCAGAATGGTCATCGGAGAATAGGGAGCCTCTTGCGGAAGGGCCGTTTTTCTGCTGCACACTTCTTAACCTGGAACTGTTCTGATTCCGATGAAAGATCAAAAAAATCTATATTTTTATCAAAAACATGCATTGTAACCGATTCTGACTTTTGCTAGTATCTTATCAGAGTCAAGGGACCGTAAAGGACTATGGCTGAAATCGAAAGGATGCGCAATGTTTGGAATATGGATTTTTATGCGCTGCTTTCCAGCATATGCACGCCGCGAAAGGAGGAGGACCTGACTCCAGGCAAACGTTTTTTATTTATGGCATCTGTTGGTCTCAATGCCGAAACGGCTTTGAACGATATTATTGAAGGAGGACAAACCCATGAAAAAACTGTTGGCAATGCTGCTGGCCGCGCTGATGCTTCTGGGCGCATGCGCCGCAATGGCCGAAACAACCGAGGCTGACGAACCCATTACCTTCGGCTTTACCGTAACGACGAACAACAATCCCTTCTTTGCCGAGATTGAGGCGGCGGTGCGCGAAGTGATCGAGGCCAACGGCGACGTGCTGATTACCTCCGATCCTCAGAGCGACCTGCAAACCCAGATTTCCCAGTGCGAGGACATGATCGCTCAGGGCATTGACTGCCTGCTGTTGTGCCCCATTGACTCCGCTGCGATCAAGCCCATCCTCACCCTGTGCGAGGAGCAGAACATCCCCGTGGTCAACTTCGATACCGACGTGGTGGATGTGGACATGGTAGACGCCCTGGTCGCCACCGACAACTACAGCGCCGGCGTGGCCGTAGGCGAGGATATGCTCAAGAAGCTGCCCGCGGGAAGCAAAATTGCCATCATGGACATTCCCTCCAACGTGGCTTCCGATGCCCGTATCAACGGCCTGCTTGACACCCTGGGAGACCATGTGGTCGTGGTGGACCGCCTCAACGGCAAGGGCGACACGGGCGTGACTTTGCCCATCGCCGAGGACCTGATTATCGCCAATCCTGATCTTGCCGCGTTCTTTGGCATGAACGATCCCATGGCCATTGGCTGCGTGCAGGCGGTTGCCTCTCAGGGCAAGACCGGCGAAATCCTGGTATGGGGCGTTGACGGCTCGCCCGAAGCCAAGCAATGCGTTGCGGAAGGCACCATGGAGGGCACCGGCGCCCAGTCTCCCGCCACCATCGGCAAGGTGACCATCGAAACCGCCTACAAGCTGCTTGAGGGCGAAACCTTCGATGAGAAGATCTATATCGAATCGTTCATCATCAACAGCGACAACATCGACGAGTACAGCCTGGACGGCTGGCAGTAAGGCTGGCAGGCTCTGCCGTTGTCGCACGGTGACGTGCGGCAACGGCAGCTTCCTTTCACCCCAAATAACCGACGGCTTTCGGCGTTCCGAGGGCCGGTAAGGAAGAGAGGTCCCTATGGAACAATATCCGCTTCTGGCCATGCGCAACATCAGCAAATCTTTTCCGGGCGTCAAGGCGCTGGACAACCTGAATTTTGACCTGCGCAGCGGCGAGGTGCACGGGATTCTGGGCGAGAATGGCGCTGGCAAATCCACGCTGATCAAGGTCCTGGGCGGCATTTACCATCCCGAACAGGGCGAGATCCTCATCAATGGCCAAAAGGTAACCATTCAAAGCGTGATGGCCGCCAAGGCGCAGGGTATCTCGATCATCCATCAGGAGCTGATGCTGGTACCTCATATGACCGTGGCTGAAAACATCTACCTGACCCGCGAACCCAAAACGCATTCCGGCCGCATTGACAAGGCGAAAATGAACGCCGACGCCCAGAGCATCCTGGACGGTCTGGGTACCCAGATTCGCGCGGATACGCTGGTGGGCAGACTCAGCATCGCCCAGCAGCAACAGGTGGAAATCGCCAAGGCGCTTTCCATGAATGCCAAAATTCTGGTCATGGACGAGCCCACCTCCTCGCTGACCGAAAGCGAGGTCGGCGTCCTGTTTCAAATCATGCGCAGGCTCAGGCAGCAGGGTGTGGGTATCATCTACATATCGCACCGCATGGCGGAGCTGTTTGAAATTACGGACCGCATTACGGTCATCCGGGACGGCCGCTTTATCGGCACGCGCGTAACCAGCGAAACCGACGCGGACTCCCTGATTGCCATGATGGTTGGCGCAAAGCTGGAAAGTTACTATACTTTTACAAAACGCACCTTCGGAGAAGTAGCCCTCGAGGTCAGGAACATCCGGCGTCAGGGGGTACTCAACGATGTGAGCTTTTCCGTCCGCGAGGGAGAAGTGCTGGGCTTTGGCGGCATCGTGGGCGCGGGTCGCTCGGAACTCATGCGCTCCATTCTGGGGCTGGACCCGATGGATGGAGGCGAGATCTACATTGGCGGCAAGCGCCTGGAAAAGCCATCACCCCGGGCGGCCCAGCGCATGGGACTGGTGCTGGTGCCCGAAAACCGCAAGTTGGAAGGGTTGGTGCTCAACAATTCGGTGGAGTTTAACGCCACCCTTGCTGTACTGGATGAATTTATATCGCCCAAAGGATTATCCAAGCACAAACGCAAGGCCATTGTGGACCATTATGTGGATGTGCTGTCCATCAAAACGTCCTCAAACGATAAGCTGGTCTGCCAGCTGTCCGGAGGCAACCAGCAAAAGGTGGTCATCGCCAAATGGCTGGCTGCCAAACCCAAGGTGCTGATTCTTGATGAGCCCACCCGCGGCATAGACGTCGGCGCGAAGGCGGATATCTACAAGATTATCGACAGCCTGGCCCAGCAGGGAATCGCCATTATCATCATTTCATCCGAGCTCAACGAAGTCATCAACATCTGCGATCATGTGGCCGTCATGTTTGCGGGCCGCATCAACAAGATTCTCGATAAAAGCGAGGCAACGCAGGAAACCATCCTGAAATACGCCACGGGGAGTGTAGACGAAAATGCGTGACCAACAGCCAAAAAACAGCTTCTACTCAAGGACGCAGAGCATCCCTGTCGTCAGGGGCGTGGCCGCGTATGCCCACCGCAATCTGGGCATCCTTTGCGGACTGATTGCGTTATGTGTTTTCTTGAGCGTTTCAACCACCACGTTCGCCACCAGCGGCAACATTCTCAACATTCTCAGGCAGATCACCACCAACGTGTGCCTCACCATCGGTATCATGATGGCCATTCTCCTGGGCGGCATTGACCTGACAGGCGGCGCAATCATTGCGCTGTCAGGCTGCGTGGCAGCCAAGTCCATCATGGACTTCGGCCAGCCGGTGGCTGTGGGTATCCTGCTGGGGCTGGGTGTTGGCCTGTTCTTCGGCCTGCTCAATGGCGTCATCATCGCTTATACGGATATGCCTCCGTTTATCGTTACACTCGCCATGCAGAACATCTGCCGTGGAGCAGCGTACCTCTATGCCGACGGAAACCCCATCCGAATCTCCAACGATGCGTTTGAAACCATTCGCATGGGGTACCTGTGGGGCATTCCGCTGCCGGTCATCTATTCGGTGATCCTGCTGTTTATTACCTTCTGGATACTTACGCAAACCAAGATAGGCCGCGAAATCTACGCGGTGGGCGGCAACCGCGA
>DBFXIC010000181.1:0-4464 GCA_048455095.1 Anaeromassilibacillus sp. | reverse complement strand
GATATGCTTTCCATCCCGGACTGCCTGCTGCAAGAGCGTAAAGGTGTCCGCCACATAGGGTGCGAGAAGCTCCTTATATTCCATCAGCTTTTCATAGACGGCCTCTGCCTTCAATTCCGGCTGATGGTACAAATCTCTATATAATACGTTTTTCAGGTCGAGAACATGCTCAATTTTCTCCATGATGCTCGCTTTGTCATCAAAGAGCTCACTGACCTGAAACCCGATTTTTGCAAATTTATCGGAGTAGAACGGCGCGATGCCGGACTTGGTGGAACCAAAGGACTTTGCGGAGAGGCGCGCCTCTTCCAGCGAATCAAGCTCCACGTGGTACGGCATGACCACTTGCGCGCGGTCGGAAACCAGGATATGCGGCTTCGGTACGCCGCGCTCCTCCAGCGCGTTCAGTTCCTTGATAAAGTTCTCCACGCTCAACGCCACGCCATTGCCGATGATGTTCGTGATATGGTCGTAGAACACACCGGAGGGGAGCTGATGGAGAGCAAATTTTCCGTAGTTGTTGATGATCGTATGGCCCGCGTTGCTGCCGCCCTGAAAGCGAACGACGATGTCGGATTCTGCGGCCTTTACGTCCGTGATCTTTCCCTTGCCCTCGTCGCCCCAGTTGGCGCCCACAATTGCTGTTACCATAATGTTACACCTGCCTTTTCAATCTATGCGCTTGCGCGCAAAACCAATTCCGCCGCCTCCCGGGAAATTCCCGTAAGGGTATCGCCGGCGCACAAAGCGTTCGTCAGCGGTTGCCTGGGGGCGGCGGCTTACATTCTTTTTTGGATGGTTAACCTATGCGATCCAAATTTAAACGTTGATTTCCGCTTTTTCTGCGGGAATAAAGGAATACTTGTCCAGCAGCGGGCGGACGGTGTTCTGAATAAACTCCTCCGTCTGCATAGGTGCGCAGCCCACATATTTTTCCGGGCTGACGATGGCCTGTAATTCTTCCAGCGTTACGCCAAAGATCGGGTCCCCGGCGATACGGGCGAGCAGGTCGTTTTCACCGCCCTCCTCCTTGACCACACGGGAGGCGGCCATGGAGTGTACGCGGATCTGCTCGTGTAGCTGCTGACGGTCAGCACCGCGCTTGACGGCGTCCATCATGATGTTTTCTGTCGCCATGAAGGGCAGCTCACGGCGCAGGTGCTGCTCGATCACCTTCGGGTACACCACGAGTCCATCCGCGACGTTGTTGTACAAGTTCAAAATACCGTCCACCGCGAGGAAGCCCTCCGGCACACTGAGACGCTTATTTGCGGAGTCGTCGAGCGTGCGCTCGAACCACTGCGTGGCCTCGGTAATGGCGGGGTTCAAGCTGTCTGCAATCACATAGCGCGCCAGAGAAGCGATGCGCTCGGAGCGCATCGGATTGCGCTTGTACGCCATGGCAGAGGAACCAATCTGGTTCTTCTCAAACGGCTCTTCAACCTCTTTGAGGTGCTGTAGCAGGCGGATGTCGTTAGAGAATTTTGCGGCACTCTGGGCGATGCCGCTCAGAATTGCAAGAACCTGGCTATCCAGCTTACGGGAATATGTCTGACCGGAGACCGCAAAACAGGCGCTGTAGCCCATTTTTTCCGCGATCTTCTGGTCGAGCTGTTTGACTTTTTCATAGTCGCCGTCAAACAGTTCCAAGAAACTGGCCTGCGTGCCCGTAGTGCCCTTGGAGCCCAGCAGTTTCGCCTTGCCCAACTGGTATTCCACGTCCTCCAAGTCCATCAAAAGATCCTGAATCCAGAGCGTGGCGCGCTTGCCAACTGTGGTCGGCTGCGCGGGCTGGAAATGCGTGAAAGCCAGTGTGGGTAAATCCTTGTACTGCATTGCGAAGTCAGAGAGCACGCGGATCACGCCGACCAGCTTTTTGCGGACCAGCTCCAACGCCTCCGTCATGATGATGACGTCAGTGTTGTCGCCCACATAGCAGGAGGTCGCGCCCAGGTGAATAATCGCGCGCGCGTTCGGGCACTGCTCGCCGTAGGCATACACATGCGACATCACATCGTGGCGCACCACCTTTTCACGCGCCTCAGCGACCTCGTAATTGACGTCGTCGGCATGGGCCTTCAGTTCGTCGATCTGCTCCTGCGTGATGGGGAGCCCCAGCTCTTTTTCCGTCTCCGCCAGGGCGATCCAGAGCTTGCGCCAGGTGCGGAACTTTTTGTCCGGGGAGAACAGGAATTTCATCTCGGCGTCCGCGTAGCGTGCGGAAAGCGGCGATTCATACGTATTCTTCACGTTGACAACCTCCATCAATCTCTTCTGATCGGCACGCAGTATTTATTCTCCTTGACTGCTTCCCGTTGCGTCGGAATGGCCGCGGGATAGTTGCCGGAGAAGCACGCGTCGCAGTAGTGACCGCACGCGCCCTTCACGCCCAGCATCTTGGGCAGGTTTTCCAACGCGAGGAACTCAATGGAATCCGCAAAGCTCATTTTTCCGATCTCCTCCACCGTGTGCTGGCAGGCGATCAGGTCGTCCTTGGAGGGGATGTCCGTTCCGTAGTAGCACGGCCACAGGAACGGCGGGGAGCTGATGCGCAGGTGCACTTCCTTAGCGCCCGCGTCCTTGAGCATGCTGACGATGCGCGCGCAAGTCGTACCGCGTACAATGGAATCGTCCAACATAACGACGCGCTTTCCCTTAACTGCAGAGCCAAGGGAATTCAGCTTAATGCGTACGCTGCGCTCACGCGCGGCCTGGTCCGGCTTAATGAAGGTACGGCCGATATAACCGTTTTTGACAATGCCCTTCTGGTACGGAATGCCGGACTCCTCGCTGTAGCCGATGGCAGCATCGATGCCGGATTCCGGCACGCCGATGACCATATCCGCCTCGACGGGATGTTGGCGCGCCAGCAGGCGTCCGGCTTCCTTGCGCGCCTCATAGACGCTGACGCCGTCCACCACGCTGTCCGTACGCGCAAAATAGATGTATTCAAACACGCAGAGGGATTTCTTTGCCGTATTCGGCAGCATCATAGAACGCATACCGTCAGCATCCACCACTACGATCTCGCCCGGCTCGACATCGCGGACAAATTCCGCGCCGCACGCGTCCAGCGCGCAGGTCTCGGAGGCGAACACATAGCTGTCCCCCGCGCGGCCGATGCACAGCGGGCGGAAGCCGTTCGGGTCGCGCACTGCAATCAGCTTTTGCGGACTCATCATGACAATGGAATACGACCCCTGCACCTTCGGCATGGCGCGGTAGACTGCCTCTTCAATAGAGGAAGCCTCTACACGCTCCCGGGCGATCAAATAGGCGATCACCTCGGAGTCGATGGTCGTCTGGAAAATGCAGCCGCGGTGGTCCAGCTCATGCCGCAGCTCATAGGCATTGCTCAGATTGCCGTTGTGCGCGATGGCCAGGGACCCCTTGATATAGCGCATCACCAGCGGCTGGGAATTCTCGCGGATGCTCGCGCCCGCGGTTGAATAGCGCACATGGCCCACTGAAATCTGGCCTTTCAGGCCGCTCAGAATCTTATCGTTAAAGGTCTCTGTGACCAGGCCCATGTCCTTGTAGCAGGAGATCACGCCCTGGTCGTTCACAGCGATGCCGCAGCTCTCCTGGCCTCTGTGCTGCAGAGCCAACAGGCCGTTGTATGTAGCGTAAGCGGGATTCAGCGTACCATCCATCGCATACACGCCGAACACGCCGCACTCCTCGTGCGGCTTTGTATAATCAAACTCCATAACAGAACCGTTCAAAAGCTCACCATCCTAATCAATTTACGCAATTGTTAAACGAACCGATCGATTTTCTTAGAACTTGTTTCGTATCTAGCAATGCCCGTACCTTTTACAAAATTTGAAGCGATTGGGGCGCCGCCCGGCTAGCGCCAGGCAAAGGCCAACAAGCGCAAAAGAAAGCAAAACAGCGGGCATAAAAAATGCGAAACAGATTCTTAGAGGCCAATGCGCTTCATCATCTCGGCATAGGCTTCTTCCACACCGCCCATGTCCCTGCGGAAGCGGTCCTTGTCCAGCTTTTCGTGGGTATTGACGTCCCAGAAGCGGCAGGTATCCGGAGAGATTTCATCCGCAAGGACAATCTCGCCGTCCGATGTCTTGCCAAATTCCAGCTTGAAGTCGACCAAAATGACGTCGAGCTGCTTGAAGTATTCCTTCATCACCTCGTTGACCTTGAACGCCATCGCTTTAATGGTGTCAATCTCTTCCTGAGTGGCCAAGCCAAGCGCCAACGCGTGGTAGTCGTTGATCAGCGGGTCGCCGAGGTCGTCATTTTTATAAGAAAACTCGATGGTCGGCTGGGCAAACTCGATGCCTTCCTCCACGCCGAAGCGCTTCGCAAAGGAACCGGCGGAGAGATTGCGGATGATGACTTCCAGCGGAACGATCTCCACTTTCTTCACCAGCGTCTCACGGTCGCTCAGCTCTTCAACAAAATGGGTCTTTCCGCCGTGCTTTTCCAGAAGCTGGAACATGC
>DBFXIC010000180.1:0-10787 GCA_048455095.1 Anaeromassilibacillus sp. | reverse complement strand
GTCCGCCTGCGCCAGCTCGCGGAGGCGGCCGGGCGTCACGCCAAGTATCTGCCCAGCTAATTTTAGTGTGGCGTCCTCGTTAAACGCCTTTTTCATATCCTCCGGCTCAAGTCTGGTTTCTTCATAGGCGGCAAGGCGGTTAACCGCCGCATGAATCACCGCGCAGCCGTGCACGCTGCATCCGTGCTCGAATCCGCATCCGAGGCACGCCTCCGGACGTCGCTCAATCGCCAATGTGCGTAGTTGTCTTTCAAATTCATGTTCCACGGTTATTCCTCCAATCCAGTCAACAAAATATAAATGCCCGGGATCTCTGCCCAAAATTTTTCGCACAGCTCACTTGCTACCTGGGCATCATCCATCCAAAAGCCGAGCTCCGTCATAACATCCTTGAGCAGCTTTTCCAGGTTATCCGTATCCGGCTTGCTTGTACGGTACTCGCCGTCGTGATGTCCGCTGCAGACGGGAAAGCACCATTTCACGCAAAGCCTCACCGCTCCCGTCATACGCTCCGGCGGCCGATGCGCAGCAAGATGGGCATGCAGCTTTGCACGTGCGTTTTTCAGTTCAGCAGAATCATGGAGCACAGCCCGTGGCTTTCCGTCTTTCATGAATGCGCGTAATTCCTTGTCGTGGTGCGTTACCGTGGGCGGTATCATCGGCAGGAAAAATTCCATTTCGTTTTCCTTCTTTCTTTTTTCGGCGCCCCGTGTGTGGGAGGGGCCCTCCAAGGTGTGGGGGCGGTGTAAGCCCCCCACACTTGGGGGGACACCCACACACAAACGCGTATATATAATATATAGGGCTATAAACGACTGCAATTTTGCAGTTTATAGGCCTATAACTGCAATTTTGCAGTGTGCAGTGTCGTGCAAAAATAGGCCTATGACTGCAAAAATATTACAATTAGTAAAACAGTTTAATACTGTTTGTAAATTCACTTACCCCTTGTATCCGGGTTCTTTGCGGCCTACTTTTTCTCCATCGATCCAGTATCCGCCATCCGCTTTCAGCCGCTGCTTTATTGTTCGGGGTTTTAGATCCATGTACTCGGCCATCGCGTAGACAGTCACCTCGCCGTCCATAGTGCAGGCCTCGAAAGCCGTGGCCAACTCCTTACGGTTTTTCTTTGCCGTGTCCTCCTTGTCCGTGGCAGCCCACCGTTTTGCGGCGCCCGCACGGCCCGCTGTGCGGAAGTCCGTTTCCGGCTGCAGGTCCTCCAACAGCCCGCTGTCCAACTGGTGAACAGGATAGTCAAACCAGAGATTTACAGGGGCAAACCGGGCGAACTCACGCAGCGTCCCCTCGATGCGCCATGCCGTTTTTTCCATTGCATGGGCAGCAGCGCGTTCGATCTCGGCGTCAAGCATACGCAGGTCCGCCTGACCGAGACGGTCTTTGCAGATGGCCAGCATCTGGGTTTTGCTCAATGCATCATCGGGGCCGTATGCGTCACCGTGGCCGCGTTTGTCCAGGAGTTCGCAGCACGCAGCGCAGGCTGCACGGTTCTTCATCTGTGTGCGGATCGCTTCGGTGGGCTCCAGCTCCGTCATATCCAGCATGGCGTC
The DNA here is from genome assembly GCA_048455095.1 of Anaeromassilibacillus sp. GTDB lineage: Bacteria > Bacillota > Clostridia > Oscillospirales > Acutalibacteraceae > Anaeromassilibacillus. Next base: position 9,219 of record DBFXIC010000180.1, on the reverse strand, counting down.
CGGGTCTCGCGCGAACACGCCGGAGCCGGACGCACGGTCCATACTGCGTTTCCCGCCCTGTGCTCCCTTGCTGTGGTGGTGGCAATAGATCACCGCACACCCAAGCTCACGGCACACCAAATCGAATTGATTGCAGAATTTCGCCATCTGATCGGCCGAATTTTCGTCGCCGGTGATAACTTTGTAGATCGGGTCCAGCACCACGGCGATGTATCCGCTTTTTGCGGCCCTGCGGATCAGCTTCGGCGCCAGCTTGTCCATGGGTACGCTGGCCCCGCGCAGGTTCCACACGTCGATATTGCGCAGATTCTCCGGGTTCAGCCCCATTGCGGTGTATACGTCACGGAAGCGGTGAAAGCAGCTCGCACGGTCCAGCTCCAGATTGATATACAGCACTTTTCCCTGTGCACAGCGGAACCGTCCGAACCATGGCACGCCCTCCGCAATGCTGATGCAAAGTTCAATGAGCGCAAAACTCTTGCCGGCCTTGGAGGGCCCCGCCAGCAGCATCTTGTGGCCCTGGCGGAGCACGCCCTCGATCAGAGCCGGGGACAGCTCCGGCATGTTTTCCCACGCCGCGGCCATGCTCTCCGTATCAGGCAGATCATCCGTAACAGATTCCACCCAATCCTTCCACTCGCCCCAGTTCGCCTTGCCGAAATTGGTTTCCAGCAAATATTGTTTTTGCTCCCCGCGCATGGCGCCCGGCATGCGTGACAGCCGGCTGGGATTGCGGCAGGCCTGGTCCAGTACCAGCCCGTTCTTCTGGCACACAGAGTAGAGGTAATCCACCCGGCGGCGGTACTCGGCATAATCCGGCGCGTCCACGCGCACGATGGCATGCAGGCTTTTCTTGCCGCTGTATACCAACGCCGCGCACGGCAGCTCCAGCTGGTGGATGATGGCGTTCTGCGTCTCGATGTCCAGGCCGTCGCTTTCCACCAGAGCGTAGCGGTACTCCGTCACGTTGTCGTTTTTGCAACCCTGACCATCCAGAGGGTTGAAGCGTATCCATGCGCCGGCCTCCGGGTCATAATCTCCTACGACCGCCCCAATGTCTCCGCCGCAGTGGGTCAAAGCTTCGATCAGCTGACCGGCCGTGCGGTCCCAGCACCCTTGTGTGGGCAGATACCGCCCATCGCGCATCCAGCTGGCGGTGACAAAACCCACATTTTCCGTGGGCTCGAACAGCGTTTCCAGGTATTCGATCAGCTGACGGGCGGGGTCCCAGTGTTCCGGGATGTGGAGTTCACGGCCTTCCACCCAGCGGCGGTCTACGATCGTTTCTGAATGCGAAGCGGAAATTTCATCGTCCCAGTTCAGTTCATGCCCAGCCGGGCCGGACCAGCCGCGGTCATAGGCCATTTTAAAAATGCTGTTTTCCGTTATGGGCGCACCGCTGGCGCCCCTGAAGGTCTCCCATTTGCGGGCGCATTCTCCCTTGTGGTACCGCTGGCTGTCAAGCGCACTCCAGTCGTCCCACACGCTGCAGGGCAACCCCGCTTCTTTCAGCCCCATGCCAACGGCTGTCCATTCATCGTAGGTAAGGTTTCCGGCCCGCACGTATTCCAGCGCCGCCAACAGATCATTTTGATTTTCCATAAACTCACCACACAGTCACGGGTTTGTATTCGCTTGGGGTTATTGCCTGAGGAACACGCCATCCATTGGCGGCGATCCGATCGATCATATATTTTGCATCCGAAAATTGCCAGGTGCCTACGTGCTGAAAACCATACTTCTCCAAACACCGGATCTGTTTCGGGGTCGTGAGCCCGGCGCCGCGCCTTTTGTTCAGCCGGTCCAAGAGCATTTGGGCTTTGCCTGCGCTTTCAACAGCGTCCGGTAAAATGCCGAACTTTTCCAGAGCCGCGGTCTGTTTTTCGCTGGGCGGTCCCATCTCCCATCCGAAGGACGGCACATATCCCGTCAGGTCTTCGGCCTGGATGCTCATTTCATATTGCAGCGGGTCCACCAGCTTTTTCTTGCGCCGCCGCATTTCCGCGAGCTGCTTTGCCAGGGCTTCCTCCCGCTGGGCGACAACATCCGCACTGGCCTGTTCAGCAGCCTGCTCGATATCCTCCGGACATCCGGCCTGCGCCAGATTCTCCGTCATTTTCCGGGAAACTTCCCGGTTTTCGCAGATGATGTCCGCGGGGCGGCACAGCTCATGGCGTTCCGTGAGCCATAAAAAATCAAGCAGAAGCAGATCCTTTTTGCCCGTCTCCGGAGACAGGCGCGTGCCGCGCCCACCCATCTGGCTGTACAGGCTGCGCACTTTGGTGGGGCGCAGCACTACGATGCAGTCTACACTGGGACAATCCCAGCCCTCGGTCAGCAGCATGCTGTTGCACAGGACATTGTATTTGCCGTTTGAAAAATCGGACAGAATTTCTGCCCGGTCCTCGCTCTGCCCGTTTACCTCTGCCGCACGAAACCCCTTGCTGTTGAGGATGTCCCGGAACTTCTGGCTCGTTTTGATAAGCGGCAGGAATACAACGGTTTTTCGCCCCGCGCATGCCGTCTGCATCTCTGACGCGATTTGCTCCAGATACGGGTCCAGCGCAGTGCCGAGCCCGCCCACTGCGAAATCTCCGCCGCTGAGCGCGACCTGGCTGATGTCCAGCTGCAGCGGAATGGTTTGGGCCAGGATCGGGCACAGGTACCCCTCGCGGATCGCCTGCGTAAGTTTGTATTCGTAAGCGAGGGAATCGAACACATCGCCCAGGTTGCGCATATCTCCGCGGTCCGGAGTAGCCGTCACGCCTAGTACGTTCGCCTCCGGAAAATGCTCCAGTACGCGCTGGTATCCGTCTGTGATCGCGTGGTGTGCCTCGTCGATGATGATGGTACCAAAATAGTCGGCAGGGAATTGCTCCAGCCGTGCGGGCCGCTGCAGGCTCTGCACGCTACCCACTACTACACGGCACCAGCTGTCCAGACAGGTCTGTTCTGCTTTTTCCACAGCCGACGCCAACCCCGTGCTCCGTTTGATTTTATCTGCGGCCTGTTCCAGCAGTTCGCCGCGATGCGCGAGGACCAGGACGCGGCTCCCGCTGCGCACCTGGTCCTCCGTCACCGCTGCAAATACGATGGTCTTGCCCGTGCCGGTGGGCAGCACCAGCAATGTGCGGCGCCGTCCATCGTTCCACTCGGCATGGATCGCCTCGCGGGCCGCCTGCTGATAGGGCCGCATTTGCAGCGCGCCCATCAGAAGCTCCCCTGGGTCCAGCCCTGACCCTGCGCCGCCTTCGGCTCTTCCGGCGGAAGGAAGCGGGTGATCTCGTTTGACTGCCGTTTATCGCCGTATTTGTTGGTGTATTCGTGGATGCCGACGCGGCAGCGGCCGCGGCTGCCGTTCACTTCGTTCCAGCGCGGACGCAGGGCTTCCCCGTGCTTGCGCTGGCCGATGCTCTCGAAGAATGCGCACAGCAGTCCTTCCGTCCGCGTATGCAGGTAAAGCCGGTGCGTGACAACGGAATGGCCTTTTTCGCCGCCGTCGATCTGAATGGTCAGCAGGGCCATGGCGCAGGGCGGCAGCTTCGCGCTGCCGGGGTGCCGCTGTCGTTCAAATTTTGTGACCTCGAAGGGATATTCGCCTTCCGGCAAAAGCACAAGGTCCGGGCTGTCATTTTGAATTTCATCGTCCCAGCCAAATTCACGGCCGGCATCATTTGCATAGTTTTCCATCTGTTCAAGTCCTTGTATTATAGAGTAGTAGTTATTAAAGCCCCTCTCCAAGGGCTATATGCTACACTGTAAGGGATGCTGTGGATTGGTGTTCAAGTCCTACCACGAGATGGTTTCAGAAAGGTTCCAACCACCGCCCCTTACAATTTTGTTACTTAGTTAAATACCGCCAGACGGTTTATGTGGAACAAGGCTACAAAAGTAAGGTGCACTGTGGATGCAGCATCACATATTTATCGTTGGAGGTATCTGTTATGGTGGTTTCTGTTGGCATTGATGTTTCGAAAGATAAGCACGATTGCTTTATCGTCAGCTCCGATGGTGAAGTCCTGGCAGATGTGTTCACAATTTCCAATACGTTGGATGGATTCCACTACCTATTGCAGCGAATCCAGGATTGTACCACACCGAAGGACAAAATAAAAGTAGGGCTCGAGGCTACCGGTCATTACAGCTACAATCTGCTCGGGTTTCTCCTTGACAATGGTCTGACCACCTATGTCCTGAACCCCTTGCGCACAAATCTTTACCGAAAGAGCTTCAGCCTGCGAAAAACCAAGACTGACCGGGTGGATGCGCGCACGATTGCTTCTATGCTGTTGTCCGATGTAGGCCTCAAACCCTACACAGATACAGCATACCACAACGAGGAGTTAAAGTCACTGACCAGATACCGTTTTGACAAGGTGAAAGAGCGTGCCAAACTGAAAAGTTCCATTGCCCGGCTGGTCTGTATCCTGTTCCCGGAACTGGAAAAGCTTGTTCCTTCTCTGTATATTGCTTCTGTCTACGCCCTGCTGGAGGAGTTTCCCGGTGCTAAACAGATTGCCGCAGCCCATTTGACGAGGTTGAAAGCACTTCTTGAAATGGTATCCAAAGGCCGCTACAAACGGGATGTGACTCTTGAAATCCGTAATGCCGCCAGAAACTCTATTGGCTCCTGGATGCCCGCCAAGTCCCTTGAATTACAGCACACCATCCGGCTCGTCCATGAACTGGATTCCGAGATTGCAGAAATCGAAAAGCAGATTCAGTCCTTAATGGATGAACTCGATTCTCCCATTACCACGATCCCCGGATTGGGATTCCGTATGGCGGCCATGATCCTGGCCGAAGTTGGAGACTTCACCCGGTTTGACTCCCCGGACAAGCTGTTAGCTTATACCGGAATGTCACCTTCTACTTATCAGTCCGGGCAACTGAAGAATTGCTACCCGCACATGGAAAAGCGTGGCTCCCGATACTTACGCTACGCACTTTACAACGCGACCAAATACGTCTGTCACTGGGACCCGACTTTTGCCGCCTATCTCTCCAAGAAACGGGCGGAGGGCAAGCACTACAACATTGCACTTTCCCATGCTGCCAAGAAATTGGTGCGACTTATTTTCGCTATGGAGAAATCCAAGCAGCCATATTGCCCAGCGGCTTGAGTGCAACTACTTGAATAGCCAGCAGGGGTCTGTCAAGGCCTCAGCTTTGCTATACCTTTTTTGAACTATCTCTTTTTTCATCACCACCATTCATTTTTGGGGTTGACTTTTAATAGTTAATCTTTCTGTTAAAACGGTACGTCACGGTTGTTTACGATCATTTGTGCGACCTGGTCCCATGCAGCGACCAGGCAGCCGTCCACAAAGTCCATCGGGTAATCCTTTACCGGCATATCGGCCGGGAAGTATCCGCGCTGCCCTACAACAGCCTGCAGCTCGTCCGGCGTCACGTTCATGGACACCATCAGCGGGCGCAGCTTGTCCGGCACGCCGGCCTGCGCCAGTTGGTCTTCCAGCTTATGCGCGGAATCCACAGGCTTGTTTGCGGGCGGCGGCGCGGCCGGCGTGGCCGCGAACGGTGCGGGCGTTTCTACGGGCGTCCCGAATTGCTGAACGGGCGGTGCAGGTTCAGGCGATGCTCCGCCGGGAACGGGAATGACCTGTGCGATAGCGGCATAATCAAAAGCAAGCTCGTCTGCCAGGCCGTCCCGGTTCTTTGCATCCCAACAGGGATGGTGCGTGGTATACATCACACGGCGGCCGCCCTGTGCTTTGTTCTTCGCGTTTTTGCCGTCGCCGTCCTTTACCACGATGGTCTTGTAATTGGCGAACAGCAGCATGTCGCACCATTCGCGGATCAGCGGAGCCACCTGTTTGGATGTCTTCATAGTCCAGCGGTCGTATTGGCCCATTTCATCGGGCTGCTCAAATTTTGAAAGCTGCGCGTGGGCGGTCATGACTACGTTGTGCCCGGCGTGCAGCACATCCTCCAGAAGATCCAGAAGTTTGCCGAACTCCTCTTTTAAGTAGGTGTAGCCCTTGCCGTAACCGAAATCCTCAATGCCTTTCACATTTGCCCGGTCGCATACGGCCCGGATGCACAAACGCTCGGCCCAGTCTGCGGTGTCGATCACAAGCGTGCCGCACGGGATATGCCCCAGCCGTACTTCGTTGGCCTCGTCCATCAGCATTGCCCAGCTGGTGGGCTGCGGCAGACGGTTCACGTTGAGCTTCTTCGTGCCGCCCTCGGTATCGATGAACACGGGGGACGGGAATTTTGCCGCAAAGGTGCTTTTGCCGATGCCTTCCGGCCCGTACAGCACCACTTTTACCGGCGCATGGATGACGCCGGATGAAACTGTATAGCTGCCCATTTAAAACGCTCCCTTCGTCCATTGTCTGGGCTGCGGCGCAGGCGTAATATCTGCGCCCTGCACGCGCCCATCCTCTATGATGATCTGGCACTCGCCGCCGGTGGATACCCGCGTTGCGATGGCCTGAAGGCCCTCCGACGCCAGCCAGCTGCCGAAATCGGTCAGCGTCCGCAGATCCATTTGCTCCAGCTTGTCCAGCAGCACAAAGCCGCATTCCGGGTTGAGCTTGCGCACGATGGCCGTTGCCACGCGCAGCTGGTCAGAACCCGACATATCGCCCCAGCGCTTGCCCTGATAAGTGAGCGCGCCGTCGTCCACGGAGAGCCCCGGCAAAGGGAGGTCGGCGCCGTCCAGAAGGGCGCGGCGTTCCTGCCGCTTGGCATCAATGGAATCCGTCAGCGCTTTGTACTGGTCGGCATAACTCCGCGCTTCATCTTCAGCGCGTGCCTTGTCGAGGTTGGCGCGGACTTTCCGGTTGATCTCCTCGGCGTCTCGGATACTGGCTTCCAGTTCCGCCGTGCTTTCGTCCTGCAGGTCCTCAGCGGATTTTTGAGCCGTCTCCAGGTCTTTCATCGCATTGGCGCACTGTTCGCTTGCCTGCTGCAGTTGAGCGGCCAGGCTGTCCACACGCTCCTGCAGATCCTTTACATGCTGCGCCAGCTGCGCCGCGCGTTCACGCTTGCGCTGATTTTCGCCGTTGCGGGCCAGTATCTCTTGTTGGCTGCGGATCAGCTCGGATACACTGACCGGCTCATCCGGAGCATCGTGGTATTCCACCTGCTCCTCAGCAAAATGTTTTTTCTGTTCTGCGATCTGCCCAATGGTGGTGCGGCGGTCGTACAGCGCGCGGATCTCCCGGTCGAATGCCGCAAGACGGTCTCCGACCCCGATGATCCTCAGAAGCGTGTCGGCCTTCTCCCGGTCGTTCATATTCATGAAGCGCGGCAGGTCGAGCGCCAGCTGTTCCACGAACTCGTTCAGCAGCTGCTGGCCGCCCTTACGGCCGGACGGGTCGGATACCGTCAGCGCACTGTTTTTCCCGCGCCGCTCGACGACCAGCCCATTGGAGAGATTGACATGCAGACGGGGCGGCGTGTTGGCGCCTTCGCGCTGCGCCGCCTCCGGGCGGTATTTGTCTCCGCCCAGCGCCCAGGCGATGGCGTCCAGAACGCTCGTTTTTCCCTGGTTGTTATCGCCGCCGATAATGGTCAGGCCGTTGAGTGCCGGTACGATCTGAACGGCCTTGACGCGCTTTATATTTTCAGCTTCAAACTCGATGATCTTTACAGGCATTTCAATTCCTCCTCGAATTTGGCAAAGGCATTGTGCAGCATTTCGCGCGGATATGCGCGCATGCCTGCCGGCAAACGCTTGTATGCGGATTTTGCGAGGGTCCAGGCGTTTTCCAGCGCGCGGCTGGCCAGGATCACCTGGTCGTAGCAGGCATTTGCGTCGCCCGTTTCCGCACGGTCCTGCAGCTCGGCGATCTGGTCGCGGTATTCCGCCGTCATCGCCTCGGCCTTTTCCTGGGCGCGTCTGTCGATTTCGTCGGCGTCAGCAAAATCGCCCCGGATCGGCTGCTCACGCAGCGCATCGTTTTCCTCTTTCAGCTTGTCGCCCCGCAGCTTGGCGGCTGCCAAAGCCTGACGGGCGCCGTCGCGCTCATGGGTGACAGTCTGCACAAGCCCCTCCAGCCTGTTCTGATCCTGTGCCCGCCGGTCTGCTTCTGCCTTATACCTCAGCGCAGCGGCATGCGCGTCCTCTCGTTCCTTGCGGTCGAGTTCGGCCTCATGTTCTGCTTTCTCCCGCGCCTCGCGTTCGGCTTTCAGCTGGGCCTCCAGCTCCTTGTACTGCTTATGCGTACTGATATCGCCGCCTTTGAGCGCTGCAACGGCCTCCGGTTCTGCGGATGGACGGGCGGCGGCGTAGAGCAGCGAAGGGCTGGCCTGCTTCAAAATTTTCTGTTCGTTTGGCGTACTGCTTTCAAGAAGATTGCTGACCTGCAGAAGCTGATAGGCTGTGCTTTTGCTGATTCCGACGAATTTGCACCATGCGATAAAGGTATCTTCGCTGTATTGATTGTGCCCGTCCGAATTTCGGACGAGCTCATCATGGGCCATGCCCACAGCGTCGGCCACCTTGATGACGTATTCCTTTCGGGCGCTGCGTATGATATTTTCTGCGCTGTGCAGCGTGGCCACCGTCTGTGCGTCCAGTCCGGAGTAGTCAAAGGGCGTGGCCTCCGGCTCCGCTTCCAAAGAGGCAGGCCCAGCAGCGGACAGGCTTTGTGTCGCACTGCCAGCATCCGCAGGGCAGCCGGGGGCCGGCAAGGTGTTTGCATCCGTCGGGGTGGTCGATGTTTCCGCTGGCTCCGGCACAGCATTCCCGGCCGTGGTCGCAGCAGCATCCCCATTCGGGGCAGGTTGATTCTGGCATGGTTCATACTCCTCTTTTTTCGGGATATAGTATTCGCAGCTTTCGCCCATGCCTATAGAGCCAAAATTCCCGCATTCATGAACTTCCCGGTCGTTGTGGTCGCAAATCAAATCACAATCTACATTGCCACATTTCCAACACAGGCAGTCGCGGCAGATTTCCGGCAAACCGGGGGCACAGCCGTTCGTGTCGGATACCAGTTCCCAGCCGTTCTGTTTTGCTCTTGCCTCAAATACTTCTACGATGGTCTTGCGGCTGGTGGCTCTTGTTTTTGCTTCCGCCGGCCAGAACTTCCATGCTGCACTGCTCGCCGGGTCAAGGTATTCAATGCAGAAGCAGTCGTCTTGGCCCGGCTGCGGGCTTACCCGGTACAGCCAGCCCGTGGCTGGGTCTCTGTATATCAGCATAGTGTTTGTCTCCTTATCCGTCGCGGCAGCGTCTTTGTG
>DBFXIC010000179.1:0-3583 GCA_048455095.1 Anaeromassilibacillus sp. | reverse complement strand
CGGCTGTTCTGCACCCGTTGGAATGGACAGGATAAAGCGTCCGGCACCATGGAGGCACTGGATGACAAGGAGTTCAGCGGAAGCCTGATTGCTCTTTAGCAAAGCGGCGAGGAATTTGTACGCAACAACACCAGGAAACGGTGGAAAAAGACTGATTATGGCCGTGTGGAAATGCCTGATTATCCGGATCGCGCCGTGCTGGAATGCCTGGTCAATGCGCTGATACATCGTGACTACATGATTGCCGGCAGCGAGGTGCATATTGATATTTTTGATGATCGGATGGAGATTTATTCTCCCGGCGGGATGATGGATGGCTCGCTGGTGCAGGAGCTGGACACAGATCATGTTCCTTCCAAACGCCGCAATCCAATAATCGCGGATGTGTTCAGCAGAATGAACTACATGGAACGCCGTGGCAGCGGATTCAGGAAGATCAAAGCGGACTACCATCGGGCCGTCAACTTCCGTGAGGCGTTGGAACCAAAATTCTTCTCGGATCGCAACAACTTCATCGTAACGCTCTTTAATCTGAACTACGGTGTTGAGGTCGGAAAAACAATCCTTCCGAAGCAAGAACCATCCTTCACGACAACGGAAACAATCCTTCCGGCAAAAAAAACATCCATTGAGAAAAAGCTGAACGATATGGGGTTCACAGCCAGAACCAGCGCTCATATCTTGAAACTGTATCAGCATTATAGTTACGAACAGTGTTTTACTCGCGCACAGATTGCGGATGTCCTTGGCATAACGACGGCTCCGGCTACTGTACTGATTCGGAAAATGAAAGAAACCGGACTGATTGAGCTTGCCAACGGTAAAAGCCGTGGCGCATACCATTTCAAAAAGATATGAGCTTTTCGGGAAAAGCGCCGTGCAGAGGAATGCGTTATGTAGTATCAGCTATCAGGCAGGAAGACTTAACAGACACCCGTCACATGAAGATTCTTAACCCTAAAATAATATTCAGATTCTAACCGGTATGGCAGCTCATGCCGGTTTTTTTATTACCATTGTCATGTGTTTCGCAAACGCAAAATTGATACTGGTCAGAAGTTGGAAGATTCAGGAGCATGATGCATTTGTATTGGAGGTGAATGAATATGCCGGATAAAACTCTGACCTATGTGCAGCTAGCGCAGGATACGGCCCGGCGCATTACCGGCAGCCATACGGCGTGGATGGCGTATCTTCAGACCGCCGCCCGCCTGTACAAATATCCCTATCACGAACAGCTTCTCATCTTTGCCCAGCGTCCGCAGGCCACGGCCTGCGCGGGCTACGAGGTCTGGAAAAACACCATGCGCCGCTATGTGCGCAGGGGCGCGAAGGGCATTGCGCTGCTGGATACCTCCGGGGACGCGCCCCGGCTGCGCTACGTCTTTGACGTAGCGGACACCGGCGAGCTTTCGCAGTCGCGCAGCCTGAACCTCTGGAAACTTTCGGAGGAAAACGCGCAGGCGGTTTCGCTTTCGCTGGAAAACGGCTACGACGTGCCCGCCCGCGAGGGGTTGGAGCGGCAGCTGCGCGCCATCTCTTCACAGCTTGCGGGCGCTTGCTGGGTGGACCGCAAGCAGGAGATCTTCGACATCGTTGACGGTTCGTTTCTGGAGGGGTACGATGAAGGTGCGATAGGAGCTTCCTTCCGCAGAGCCGCATCCGTCAGCCTGGAATACGCGCTGCGTTCCCGGTGCGGACTGGCAAACGAGGAACGCTTCATCCGCGAGGACTTCATCCCCGTGATGGAATGGAACACCCCGGAGGCAGCCGCCGCGCTGGGCACGGCGGTCAGCGAGATGAGCGGGGAGGTCCTGCGGACCATTGAAATCAGCATCCGAAACCATGAAAGGAGCCTTAGCCATGATTACCTACCGGCAGAGCGGAGAGACCCTGATTCCCGACCTGAAGCTGAACGAAACGGAGGAGCGGCCCCTGGGCAGGTACGGGCGGATGCGCAGGACGTACCTGCAAACGCATCGGACGATGCTGTGGAACAGCCTGCTGCTAAGCGGGACATTGCAGGAGCACCTGCTGGAGACCGACGCGGCGGCACAGAGCCGTCTGGAGCTGCTGATGCCGGAGCTGATGAAGGACGCGGGCGCGACGGAGGCATTGAAAGCCAGCGACCCGATGCGATGGGTCGGCCTGATGAACGCCTGCAAGGCGCAGGCCGAGGAAATCATCCTCAGGGAGCTGGTGTACAGCTAAGTTTTCTGGAGGGCCTTGCAGCCCAGCCCGGTATGGAAAGAGCGGAGAGCGATATGCCCTCCGCTCTTTCCATTCCCCAGGAAGTGGTGGACGAGGTACTCCGGGTGGGCGGGAACACGGCCCATCACCGGGAACGGATCGTCGCTGCCTTTGAGAAGCAGAAGCCTGTAACCGGGGATTTCCTGAGAAGCCTCCTGCATGGCGGAAACGGAATCGTCACCGATGCAGGAACCTTTGCCGCATGGTACGACGAGGCCGGCATCCGTATCTCACGCGGCCGCTCCGCCCGGCATGCTCCTTCCGCGAGGATCGTTTCATGGCAGGAAGCCGCAGGCCGTATCGGACAGCTTCTGGAGGAGGGATGGTTCGCCGCCAATGTGGAGCTGGCCGGGGCCGAAGGATATGAACGCTTCCGGCTTGCCGAAAAGCTGTGGTACCTGCGGCAGGATTTCAGCGGAAAAGCCATAGACGCCGGGTATCTGTCCAGCTTCGCCAAAGACGGAGGACGCGATTTTTCAAAGGATACCGAATGGCTTGCTGAAAAGCTGACGGACCCTGCGTTTCGCACGCAGCTTACAGGCGAACACCGGCAGTTTCTTTCGGACCAGCAGCAAAGCGGCGATTTGCTTCGGTTTCACTTTCACCGGCTGGATGAAATACTGGAAGCCCTTGACGACCTTGACCTTCCCCGCAGGCGTTTTTCTTCTGAAATGGCGGAAATCCCGTCTGCCCGGCAGTTCATCACCGAAGATGAAATCGACGCAAATCTGACGGAAGGCGGCCTCATGTCCGGCAGCAAGGGACGCATCTTTGCCTTTTTTCAGCAGCCCCACTCCAACAAGGAACAAGTGGATTTTCTCAAGCAGGAGTACGGTACGGGCGGACGTTCGCACGCGCTGTCCAATGCGGATGGAAGCGACGAATCGCATAGCGGAAAGGGGATGCGGTATCAAAAAAGGGGTTGCCCTGAGGTGCATCTTACCTGGGAAAAAGTCGCCGGACGAATCGCAGGGCTGATCCGGCAGGGCCTTTATCTGACTGAGCAGGAGCAGGCAGAGTATGACCGAATCCAGGCGGAAAAGGTCCGGGCCGAAAAAGATGCCCCACAAGCCCCGCAGCCGGACCCGGCTGTGTGGGAATACAACGGCGTCAAGGAACGCCATCCGGATGATCTGGTCCTGTATCAGATGGGCGACTTCTTTGAGCTGTATGGCGAAGATGCCAGAGAAGCCGCGCCGGAGCTGGGATTGCAGCTGGTCTCCCGCGCCATCCCTGGGGGTGGGCGCGTGGAGATGTGCGGGTTTCCGGCAAACCGGCTGAATCAGTACCTGGAACAGCTCCGGGCCAGACATGATGTGACGGTTTCCGCCGC
>DBFXIC010000178.1:0-15669 GCA_048455095.1 Anaeromassilibacillus sp. | reverse complement strand
AAACACGCCCGCCCTTGCGCAGCGGCAAAGGCGCATTCAGGATCGCCTGCGCGGCACGCAGGTCAAGGATTTTCTCTATCATACGGCGCACCTGTACCGCACGCTGCTCGACTGCGCCCGCAGGCAGGACCCGCAGGCGGCCGCCCTCGTCGAGGCGGAAGCAGGGCAGGCCTTTGCGCAGCGCTTCGGCGCAGAGGCGTTCGAACAGGTGCGTCAAGCCGCACAGGGCGACTTTGCGGCCATCTGACGTGGAAGGTGAACCATGTGACGAACAGCAGCGGCGTAAGCTACTTTTTCAAAGGGGATTTTCTGCCCTACCGGGGAGCGTTTGAAAGGCGCTGTCCCCCGCCGATGAAGCTGCACAAGGGCATGTGCGTTTCCAAAAGCGGCGAGGCGCGGGACTGGATGTACTACCTGTGCCGCGGAACGCTGCGGGTCTATGCCGGCAACTGCGAGGGCAACGAGCGCACGGTGGCTCTGCTGGGGGACGACAGCCTGGCCGGGCTGGACTGCTTTCTGCCGGGCGAAACCTCCATCATGACCATCGCCTGCATGACGGACTGCTGGCTCATGCCCATTCAAAACAGCTCGGTGGAGGATATGGTGCGCGATGACCCCTCCTTCGCGGCGACGCTGGCGCGGTATTACTGCAAGGTAATGCGCCAGCTCTGCTTTGACGCGGCCAACCAGAGCATCAACAGCGTGTTTCTGCGCCTGGGCAACTTTCTTCTGACCAACTGGGACGGCGGGGACAATCTCGTCCGCCTGAGCCAGCAGGAGCTGGCCTATGCGGTCAACAGCTCACGCGCCAGCATCTCGCGGGCGTGCCGACTGCTCAAGCAGGAGGGCATCATCGCCACGGAGGGCGTGGGCTTTCGCCTGCTGGACCGCGAGGGCCTGCGGCGGCTTTGCGAGCACGCGCCGCAATTGGTTACGCCGGTCGAGCCGCAGAAAAAAAGTACGTAACCGGCAGGTTACAAAAAGCATTGCAACTCCGTCTAATCATCAAGAGGGCATTCCTGAAAAAGCGCTCGTTTCCCAGCGGCAGGAAACGAAAGGAAGGAAGAGAAGCCATGAAAAAAAGGATGCTGCTGCTTTTTGCATTTCTTCTGATCTGCATTCCGGGTCCGGCCACGCTGGCAGAAGGCTTCGTCGTTTCGGGCATTCAAAGCCCCGAAGGGCGTCAGGAAATCTTCTGTTCAATCGTGGCAGATGACGCGACGTATTTGCTCTCTACCGCCAAAAGCCTGTATGAGCTCGATCTGGAAACCCGGCAGGCCACGCCTCTGCCGCTTCGCAACGCCAGCCCCGAATATGAGTTCATCCCTGCGCAGGCGCTGCGTTTTCACGGCATCGGCAAGGATGAGCCCGTTCCGGATTGGCTGCAAAAGGAGGCCTCCCTCATCAGCCTGCTTTTCAGCGACGGGGAAGCGCTCTATGGCCTCAATGAGCTGAACGGTTCGCTCTACCGCGTGGACGTTGCGCAGGATGGCGCGACGCTTCACGGCCTTTCGCAGCTGGATTTCTTTTCTGACGAGGGGAAGGCCGGCCTGCCCTTCGTGCGCTCCGGCGCGGTTTGCGGCGAATCGCTGTATCTGCTCATGGGCCTGACGGACGGCGGTGTGCAGGCTTCCCTTTTCCGCTTTGACATGGCCACCGGTGCGCGCAGCCCGGTCGATCCGCAAAGCGATGTGACCGAGATTGCCCGCTACCGGGATGGTCATCTGCTTCTTCTGGAGGCCCTTCCCAACGAGCAGTGGCGAATCACGGACTATGACCCCGCCTCGGAAACCTTTATCCCGCTATGCGACAGCGAGGGCCTGAACGGCGCTCCCGTCCATGGGCTGGTGTACGACCCATGGCGCGACCGCGTGCTGGTCGAGTCCGGGGAGGAGGTGCTTGCCCTTTCCGCAGGCAACGCCTGCGAGGTGGTAACCTATCTTCCCCTCCTGTCGTTTGGCGGCAGGGCGCTTGCGCAGGACGGCCGCCTGCTGCTTTTGCAGGACCAGGCCGTATATGCCCTGTCCACCTTGCCGCAGGCGCAGCTCAAGCCCCTCATGATCTCCTGCGACTACCCGGAGAGCTGGATCGAGCGGGAATTTGCCCAGGCCCATCCGCAGATCGCCGTGAAATACCGCCAAACGAGTTCTTACGATGCCCTGGCCCTGTTTGCCCAGCACATGACGCTACAGTCGGACGAAATTGACATCTTCGAACTGCCCGCAGGGCACAATACCCGGCGAGCCCTTGAAAAGGGCTACTATACCCCGCTCAACGGCTCCCCGCTGCTCCGGGACCGTACCGAAGCCTGCCGGCCGTTTTTCCGTGAAACGGTGATGCACGGTGACGAGATCGCCGCCGTGATGAGGAACGTCACCCAATTCACCCTGGGCTACAGCCAATACGCGTTCGACCAGCTGGGGCTTACGCCGGAGGACATGCCCTCCACTTATATGGAATTGCTGGATTTTCTGATCGAATGGGACGATCGCGTGGGCGAAGCGGCGCTGCGGGCGGGCATCACGCCCTTTGGCGACGGGCTTGGCATTGACAGCTTCAAGGCTACGCTGTTCAGCCGGCTCAGGGAGCAGTATTATACGCTGATGGCGCAGGATGCGTCGGCCATTCCCCGCTATGAAGCGGACCTGGCGCAGCTTTTGGACAAGCTGACCCTCGCCTGCGCCTCCATTCCCGAAAGCAGTCCCCAAGTGCCCTATGGCGACATGAACGAGCGCTTCGCCACCACCCGCCTCAACAGCGAGCCCTCCTACCTCTTCTCCATACATGCTTCCTTCCATCCCGGCCGGCGCCTCTATTCCAACGGCGAACCCGTTTCCGATTTCGTGCCCATGGCGCTCACTTTGCCCTCGCAGGACCGCGCGCTGCTCCTGTGCGATGGGACGCTGTTTGTGGTCAATCCCTATTCCACGCAAAAGGAGCTGGCCATCGAGTGGCTTGCCTTTTACGCAAGCCATCAGCCGGAGAGGGATGGCGCCATGTTTTACGGGGACGTGTCGCCTGCGGAGTACAGCACCTACCTGCTGATGAAGGAGCACTACGCCGCCGAGATCGAGCGGCTCAAGCCGCGCATCGAGGCGGCGGAGGGTGCGGAAAAGCGCGAGCTTGAGGAGCAGGAGCGGCTCAAGCAAGAGAAATTGCGCCAGATTGAGAGCATCCGCTGGGACGTAAGCGAGCAGTCGCTTGCCGACTATGAGCGCAGCCTTGAGCAATGCACGTTTCTATGGAACGACGCTGTATTTTCGGACGCTTTTAGCCCCACCTGGCAAGCCTATATGTACGAAGGGAAGCCGGGAGACGAAGTGGCGCGCGACTTCTTTGCCACCCACCGGATGACGCTGCTGGAAGCGGAGTGATGGCTTCCTTATGGCACAGCCGCCTGAAAGCACCGGGTTTCAGGCGGTTTTTGCCTGGCATGGTCCGCCGGAAGAATCATTCGAGTTTCCCGTAAGCGTTTTTCCAATGTTCCGCCGCTTTCATAAATGCGGTATAGCCGTGAGTGCGGATAAACGCCAATGCCTGGCGGTATTTGGAATACTTGTAGCCGGGGTGGCGGAGAAAGCCCTGCAGGGTCTCGCAGCGTTCAGCCCTCTCACAGTCCGCACAGGTGATATGCCCCCTGGTCAGGCAGCAGACCTTCATGCTGCATCTGGCCCGGCGCAAATCCCGCGAGCCATCCAGATACCCCAGCTTGCATCCCTTGCAGGTTTTGAGAAATTCGCGGCATGTCCCGCAGTACGCGCCGCAGCAGCCGATTTTTCCGGTATCGCCCATGGACCCGGCCCCCTTTGATGATACGCTGCCCTGCCGCCGGCAAAAACAAAGCAACCGCGCTCCTTTTCCAGCGAAACGATGCAGGGACCGTAAGCTTGATTGTGCCGCGCGCCCGTTGCAGAAAAAAGAAAGAATCCGTGAAACCAGATGATTTCACGGATTTTTGGTGCGATCGACGGGACTTGAACCCGTACCCTTATCGGACACGCCCCTCAAACGTGCGCGTATGCCAATTCCGCCACGATCGCGCGTTGCTGTTTCGCAACGATAGGTATTATATCGGATTTGGGGGGCGTTTGTCAAGATGGTTTTCCGCTTTTTCTCAAATCTGTCGGCAAGGGGCCGTTTCGCATGGCCGCATGCTCCAGCGGCCGTCATTCCTCCGCCGAATGCCCGTCCGGGAAAGAGGCGGAGAGGTCGTAGGGCGTGGTTTGATAGACGAAATAGTCCAGCCAGTTGGAATACAGCAGGTTGGCGCAGGAACGCCACCGCACCACGGGCTCCTTTTCCGGGTCGTCATCGGGGAAATAGTGCTGCGGAAGCTGAATGTCAACGCCCGCGGCCACGTCCCGCAGGTATTCCTTTTTCAGGGTGTCGCGGTCGTACTCGGCATGGCCCATGAGGTAGACCTGCCGGCCGCCCTCGGTTTTCACGGCGTAAACGCCCGCCTCCGGCGAGGCGGCCAGCACCTTGAGGCCCGGCACCGCCTCGATATCCGCGCGGTCGACGGTGGTGTTGCGGGAATGTGGCACCCAGAAGCGGTCGTCAAAGCCGCGGAACAGGATGAAGTTGGGGTCCTCCACCGTATGCTCAAACACGCCGAACAGCTTGCGGGGCAGCTGGCGCTTGGGAATGCCGTAGTGATAATACAGCCCGGCCTGCGCGCCCCAGCAGATGTGCAGCGTGGAATGGACGTGCGTTTTGCTCCATTCCATGATTTCGCACAGCTCCGGCCAATAGTCCACCTGCTCAAAGGGCAGGTGCTCCACCGGCGCGCCAGTGATGAGCAGGCCGTCGAACTTCTGGTCCTTCACGTCGCAAAAGCGCTTGTAAAACGCCAACATATGCTCCTGCGGCGTATTCTTGGACACGCGGCCCGAAGGCGCGATCAGCTCCAGCTCGATTTGCAGCGGGGTATTTCCCAGCACGCGGGCAAACTGCGTTTCGGTATCCACCTTGGTGGGCATCAGGTTGAGCAGCAAAATGCGCAGGGGGCGGATATCCTGCGTCATGGCGCGGGTTTCCGTCATCACGAAGATATTTTCGCGCGTGAGGGTTTCCGTCGCGGGAAGCTGGTTGGGAATTTTGATGGGCACAGAGCTCGCCTCGCTTTGCGTGATGATGGCGTTCGCCGGTCAGATGATGTCCAACGCCTGGGAGATATCGGCGATCAGGTCCTCCTTGCTCTCCAGGCCGCAGCTCATGCGCACCAGGCCGGCGGGAATGCCGGCGGCGCGCAGCTGCTCATCGGTCATCTGGCGATGGGTGGAGCTGGCGGGGTTGAGGCAGCAGGTGCGGGCGTCGGCCACGTGGGTTTCAATGGCCGCCAGCTTGAGCGCCTTCATAAAGGCGCTGGCCGCCGCGCGTCCGCCCTTGAGCTCGAAGGACACCACGCCGCAGGAGCCGTTGGGCAGGTACTTCTGCGCCAGCGCATGGTAGGGGTCGCCGGGCAGGCCGCAGTAGACGACCCGTTCCACCTTGGGATGGGCGGCCAGGTATTCGGCCACCGCTTGGCCGTTTTCGCAGTGCCGGGCCATGCGCACATGCAGGCTTTCCAGGCCCAGGTTCAGATAAAATGCATGCTGGGGCGACTGGATGGAACCCAGGTCACGCATCAGCTGCGCGGTGCATTTGGTGATGAAGGCCCCCTCTTTGCCGAAGCGCTCGGCATAGGTGATGCCGTGATAGCTGTCGTCCGGGGTGCACAGGCCGGGGAACTTGTCCGCGTGGGCCATCCAGTCAAACCGGCCTCCGTCCACGATGGCGCCGCCCACCGCGGTGCCGTGCCCGTCCATGTACTTGGTGGTGGAATGGGTCACGATATCCGCGCCCCACTCCAGCGGCCGGCAGTTGACAGGCGTGGGAAAGGTGTTGTCCACGATCAGGGGCACGCCGTGCGCGTGGGCGGCGGCGGCGAACTTCTCAATGTCCAGCACGGTCAGCGCGGGGTTGGCGATGGTCTCGCCAAAGACAGCCTTGGTATTGGGGCGGAACGCCGCGTCCAGCTCCTCCGCCGTGCAGTCCGGCGCGACAAAGGTGCATGCGATGCCCATCTTGGCCATGGTGACGGAAATCAGGTTGAACGTGCCCCCGTAGATGCTGGAAGAAGCCACGATATGGTCTCCGCAGGTGGCGATATTGAACAGGGCAAAGAAATTGGCCGCCTGGCCCGACGAGGTCAGCATAGCCGCCGTGCCGCCCTCCAGCGTGGCGATCTTGGCCGCCACAAAATCGTTGGTGGGGTTTTGCAGGCGGGTATAAAAATAGCCCGAGGCCTCCAGGTCAAACAGCTTGCCCATATCCTCGCTGGTGGCGTATTTGAACGTGGTGGACTGGACGATGGGAATTTGCCGGGGTTCTCCGTTTCCGGGGGTATATCCTCCCTGGACGCAGATGGTTTCGATGCGCTGCTCGCTCATGATGGGGGTTCTCCTTTCCTGCCCGCATTGGAAAAAGCGCCGGACGGGCGCGAATCATGCCGGTACAATCGCGGCGGCCGCCGGGAAAGCCGCTCGCCGCCATACCGGCATCATAACGCGGGCAGGGGGCGTATGTCAAGAGCGGAAGCGTTTGCCTGCCCCCTCCCAGGAGCCGCCCTTCTCCCCCTTCATGCATCAGCCTTGTCCGGAGGTGTTGTCGTTCATATCCACAATCGTGCCATCCGCCGCGGAAATATCCACGGCATACAGCAAGGCATACGTCTGTGTCGCCGGGTCCAGCTCCCGAAAAGCAATCCTCCATATTTTGCTGGAAGGATCTCTGGCATCCATATAACAAAACTGTGTGGACAGCAAATACTCCTCCTCTAGCAATCGGGGCGAGAGATTGTACATTTGTGCCACGGCTTCCATTGCCGCTGCCACGGCTGCATCTTGCGGTATATCGCGCTCATCGGGCAACGCCGGCCGATAGTTCCAGCCCCGGTTCCGGTACAGCTGATCAAAAAGATACTGATCCTCGATGCTCCAAAAGAATTCCGGCCCCTTTTCCCGTTCCCAGATTTCCACAACCTGCTGGATAAAGCCGAAGCTTGTTTCAATCACCTCTCCATCAGGAGAGGCAACCGTCACGGTCCCGACATAAAAGGGCGTATCCTCAATGAAAAAAGTAACAATCCACGCATAGGCAGCCGGACTTCCCCGGCTGAACGCAACATAGTGCGCCATGTAAGAAAGAGCGCGATCTTCCGCTTCCAAAAGCAAGAAATTGTAGTGATCCGGGTTTTGCGGATTTCTTTCGATCACCGCGTTCTGGCTGAGAAGCACATCCATGGCTATCTCCACGGCGGCATCCGGTGTCAATGCATCCGGGCCCGGAGTGTCCATGGAAAACTCATGCTTCCATTCTTTCTCAAGCGTCCCGGAGATATCAGCATTGACATCTGCGTGTGCATCTGAAAACATGGCGGTCGTTGGCTTGATGATTTCCGAAAAGGCACCCAAGGGATATAGCACAAGCAGAATGGTCAAAAGAAACGAACCTGAACGTACAGCCCCCATCTCTTCCTTACCTCCAGCCCATTTTTAAAAAGATTATTTTTCTGCAAAATACAACGTACACATTTTTAATATTCTTCCGAAAACTCACTGCTTTGGGAAAAAAGATAAAAGAAAAAAGTCTCTGTCTCTTTGCGGTTTCAAAAATACGTTCTGCTGATTGTGGGGGTATGCTTTTACCAAGAGTCCGTTGTCAGGTCAAATGATCCCATGCTGATTCAGGCAGCTTGTACCTTCTTGTTACGGGATTGTATCTTTTGGATGATTCGTTATTTTTATGAAAGAGTTCCTTGTGCTGATTGGAGGTAAAACGATGAAAAAAAACGTTCGACTATGCCTGATTTTACTGTGCCTGATCCTGCCGGTATCCTGTTCCAGCTTGGCGCAGATCGGGGAAACCGTCTACTATGTCGCCCCGCACGACGCGGTATCCTACCATGTGGACCCTGACTGTGAGCTCATTCCCCCGCAGGACCGCGGAGCTCTGCTCGCCCTGACCCCGGAAGCGCTCTCCGAGGCGCCCTACCAGACCCTCCTTCCCTGCACGCTGTGCTTCGGCCAGTTGGAAGGCAACGCGCTGGAGGAGATGGCTGGGACCAACCCCTTTGTCTATCGCCCGCGCAGCGCCTATGACACCGCGAAAAACAGTACCCTGATCACCCAGGCGGGCGCGTATCTCGCCGGGCGCGATGTGGACCCCGGCATCTACACCATCGAGTCGGATGCGCTTTGCGCAGGTGAAGCACGCGTACTCACTTGCGGCGGAGAGGCGCTGTACGCCTATGCGCTGGAGGGAGAAACCCTTTGCTCGCTCTATCTCGGCGAGGGGATGACCGTGGAGCTGCCGGCGAACTGTCAGATGCGCCGAGTGCGCTATGACCCGGTTTTCGAGGATCAGCGGCAGAAGCTAACCATTTCCCACCGCCGATTCTTCACATGGTTGGAGCTGCCCACCTATGATTATCTCGTTACAAGCATTCCCGGCAAGGAGGCTTACTTTATTGTATCCACCATCGGGGCCGAAACGGGTAAAGAGGCGCCTGTACGTACCGAAATCCGGGAGGGAGAAACCGTTTCGCTGGAGCTGTGGCGCCAGGACGACCGGTTTGTCGAGTTCGTCAACTGCATCGTATGGCCCGCCGAAGTCGGCGTAGGCTAAGGAGGGGACAAACACGAAACGGATTGGAACCCTTTTTATGCTGCTGATGATGCTGTGTACCTCTTTCTGTCCCGCAGCGGCAGAAAAGACGGGAAGCCCTTACAGCGTCCAGAATAAGAGCGTCTATGACACAGCCTCAAGCGATACGTTAATTGATGTGCCCGGCACCTATTCCGTAGGAGAGAGACTGAATGGGTAGAGTTCGTCAACTGCGTCGTGTGGTGGGATGAGAACGGCGAGGGCTGATATTCAATACCAAAATCAAATGCTACCGCTTCCACATGCGGCAGCCTCATACCGGCAAAAAGCCATTTTGGAAGTTTTGGCGGGTCGTAGCCCTCAAAATGATATTCGAATCATACTTCCTCATTTGGCTCTCCTTAAGACGGCGTTTTCCCATCTCTGCCAGGCAGTGATTCCGTTCTGCCAGCTTGCATCAGATACGCGGCGGATCAGTTGCTCTCCATAAACCCATTGCGCAATAATACCCTTCTCTGGCAGCGCTTGACTACCTCAGGATCATGTGTCGCAATGAGTATGGTAGTATTCTCGTGATGCAAGTTTGCAACAATGTCCATGAGTTGCAATGCGCTTGACTTGTCCAGATTGGTTGTTGGCTCATCGAGTATGAGCAGCTCCCAGGGTTTTATGATTGCTCGTGCAAACGCTAATTTCCTGATTTCGCCGCCTGACAGGCGGGCTGCTTTCTCTTTTGGATCTTGCGTCAAACCAACGAGCTTCATCACATCATGTACTTTGATGTGAATTTGATCTTGTTTTAGTTTATGTGGTATAAGAGGCAAACGGAGATTCCACTCAATAGACTTTTCCAGCACAACATTTCCCTGCTGAAACATCAAGGATATTTTATTCATATATAACTGCTGAAGTGCTCTGGAACCGCTCTTTCGCTTGAGCTCCTCCCCCAACAGCATGATCTGACCATGATCCGGTGTGATGACACCGGTAAGAACATTGAGCAATGTAGATTTTCCACTGCCTGTTTTCCCAATCAGTGCGACCATTTCTCCCCTGGCAAACGCTCCGGTTACACGATCAAGAATCACTCTATCTCCATATCTCTTTGTTACGTTGCTGAATTCACATACATTCATGAATTGACCTCCTTTATGTACTCCGATCGCATCCGCTTTTCATAGCGAAGCGCTATTTTTTTCAGCAGGTAATATTCCCCAATATCCAATGCACACCACACCAAACCAAATTCGAAGCTCATCTGACGCACACAACATATCAAAACCGTTAAAATAATTTGAAATATCATGATGAAATAATAAACAGCGTATCGTTTAAATGCAGAATAGCCGTTAATATATTTTAAGGTGATCAAAGGAATCGCTCTTTTGATGTATGCACGAAACGTCAGCACATTACTGATAAGTTGAGATAAAAAGAGAAATATTATGACCATCCCAAGGGCGGTCATCCTGCTCTTCCATTCGCGCCGCAACGCGTCTATTGATTGTCGGAGCGACACAATCGATTGAATATTATCATCAAGTCCTAATTCAGCAAGTTTTTTTGATATATTGAGTTTATATTCATCGCTTCCGCTGCCTATATATATTTTCAGCGGATCAAGAACACCGTTCCCCGTGATACACACGCGCTCGGTAATGAGGCTATTCTTCTCCGTGAGCACGCAAACAATTGCATTCTCACAGTATTCTGTATCCGGTCGAAATGTAAAAAGCCTTTGTGATGGTTTTATGTGTATGATTTGTATAGCTTCACTGTGCGTATTCTGTGGGACGGCGTACTGGCGCTCCAGCTTTAACATCCCATTTCGCCTTTCTCTGAAAAAATCCATTATTTTGCTATCCTGGCTGGCTTCCAGCGGGCTGAGTATGATGATGTCTGTTTCATCCTCACTTATGTTTACTGTGCCGCCTACAGCGTCAATGACTGGAATGATGCTGAGATAATTGGGATTCACATACAATGTTGGGACGCCGTTAACATCGGCGTCCTGCCTGCAATAGATCGCTCCATAATGGTTGAGCCAAGTGTATAGCTCGCCATTGATCGCAAGATCATTTTGGTTTACCTGATCAAAGATGATTTTTTCATCTTCTCCAACAAACAAGTCCGGAACGACCCCATATTCGTTCTCATAAGTTTCCCATTCCGCTGTCCGAGGCAATCTGTTCATGAGGTCCACTGTGTATTGATACGTTGCATAGGTTGTTCCGACAATCAAAGCGAGCGAAACAGCTTTGATTGCTATCTGTATGAATGTAAAGATGCCAAGCTTTATTTTTCCGTTGCCAATAAAACGATTGAAATAGTGCAAAGCCAGAGCGCCGAAACAAATCATATGGATGAAGCAATAGCAAACAAATACGGGAAGCAAAGCTCCACTGTTAAAACACGAAGCGGCAATGGCAAGACCAATGATCAGCAGAAATGCAAATCCGTTCCTTCCCACAATACATTCTGCTGTGTTGCAGAAGGACAGCCCGCTATACCGCGCAATGCGAATGGCCTGCCTGCTTCGTTGTATATGCAGCATAAAGGAAGCAAACAAAGCCATTAGGCTGATATATACAACGTTCCTGAAAGCATCTATGGATGGGTTAAGCGCTGACGCCAACAGTGAGGCGGCGATCCAAATCATGCTTATATATATAGACAGCACAACTTCATCCCCCTGCATCATGTTGCTAATATGATTTCTTTCCATGTCGATTTGGTTAGTCCCAAACCGTTAACGCCGGGTTGACTTTCGTAGAGCCATAGCATTTAACGACGCCTTTTTCACCAACCCGCATCAGGCGAGCCGCTCTCATTGCTTTGCAGGAAGGAGCATTGCCATTATCCTATTGTTCCCTGTTATCCGTTGCTGTTCCAGGACACATAAACCTTTACCAGTTCCGGGCCGCTTGGTCCGGCATGCACATAAATCTGAAAGAATTCCCTGGTTTCAGGATTCCTCAGGACAAAATTCCATACAGGGATTACTTCTTCGGGCACGGCGGGTGAACTGAGGACAAATTCGGCATACCATAGCGGATACGCTTCCTCGCTCCAGCCGCCGTCGCCGCCATAATCCCGTGCCAGCACCTCCTTCGCAAAAGCGAGGCCCTCCTCATAGGACACTTCGTTTTCCTTTGGCAGTCCGCAAATCGTATACGACTTGTCTGCGTTGAATCCGGGATACAGCTCCATCAGCTCAAGGATTTTATCGCCGATCATGGCTTTTTCCTGATAGGTCTGATCGAAGCTTTCATCTGGAAACTGACGTTTGAACACCATGAGAATCTCCTCGGGCGTTTGCTCGGGAGAGGCCAGATGATCGTATTCCAGCGTGATGCCACCGCTCCGGGAGAGGATGCCCAGGCGGTAAAGCCGGTTTCGGGCCGTGGAAACGCCGTCATAAACGCCGATCGACCAGACGGGCGCATTCGGATCGTCGGTCAGGAAGGAAAAGGTCCAGGTTGCCGCCCGAAGCTCCTCCTCCGTTTCCTGCCCCAACGCAAGCAGGAATGTGATAGCGGCCTCCTGCGCCTGCCCTTGGGTAAGGTCTCCTTCCGCGGGCAGGCCGTAGCTGTGCAAAAGGACTTCCTCCAGGCTAGGCGGGATATAGAAACCGGGCTTTTGCCTGTATTCCTCGATGAGCGCGGGCAGCTCGGAAGCGAAGGCGTACTGCTGCTCGATGGTCCACGCGCGGAAGGGGGTGCCGCCATTATAAGCATCGTAGTAGGCTACTAATGTGTCCTGTTGAGCACGTGCGGGCAGCCCCACCGTGACGCAGGCAGCCGCAAGCAGCAAAGCGAGCGCTTTGTTGATTTTCATAATCATCCCCCGTTTTTTATGTTCTTTCTGAAATGCAGCTGGATTTCGTCCTCTGCTTTTCGCAGGGCAAATGGGAACCAACGAGCACTACTGTTCCCAGAACAGCAGCTGGAACCGCTGGTCCAGCTGGCGGATCAGGTTTTCCCCATCCAGCATGCCGGCGGCGTACTGCTTTAGCAACCCTTCAATCTCCGCCTTCATTTCCGTGGTGGCCCGCCAGTAGGGGGAATCCTGGGGAATGTAGAGATAGGGTTCCAGCGCGCGATAGGCCGCGATCGCCTCCGCCGACACCAGATCCTGCCACGCTTCCAGCTCCGCAACAACGCCTTCCTGCTGGGTGACGGCCTCCTGCGCCTCCGCCCTGTGGGCGTCGTCGGCGCTGTCCAGCAGCGCGCGCCTGCGCTCAAGCTCCCGCCTTGCTTCCTCCAGCTGCGCCATCACACCCTGATTGGGAATCGGATCGTTCCGGTCGGGATAGAGGGTCAGCGTGGCGTCCGTCGCGCTGCGCCCGGCCGCATAGGTCAGGAAGGTGGCGGCCTCCTCCATATGCTGGCTGAAGGGATTGACGATGGCCAGAAAGATGGTTGCCAATGTGCGCTTTTCGCCATTATCCTCAAAGGGCGGAGCGGGAAGGAGCACCTTGTCGTAGGCGCCGACCTCCCCCACGTTCAGAGGGTTGCTGTCGCCGAGGGTGAAAATGGCGTCCGGATGGCTGGACAGCAGCGCGTCATCCGCAGGGCCGGCCAGCGCCTCATCCACGTTTTCGGGCGGATAGCCCAAAGCCTCAAGGGCGGCGAGCACCTGCCGGAATGCCGGCGTGTCAAAGGAGAGCGGCTGATCGGAGCCCTCGTACTGCGTGATGTATTCCGATACGGCCATCTCCAGATAGGGATAGAGCCGCAGGTCATAGCCGTCGTAAGCGGTGCTTGCGAAGGTGAAGTCATACTCGCCCGCCTTGTCCCAATCCCAATCAAGCTGCATCTGGAGAAATTCCGTCATCGTTTCGGGGATATGATCGTATCCCGCAGCCTCCAAAAGCTCCGGGCGGACGGACCAGGCGCTGGCATAGAGGGCGATGGGAAGCGCGAAGATCTGATCCCCGCGGGTAACCGCCTGCTGAAGCTGCGGAATCATGGCCTCGACGCTCTCGCGCAGCGCCGGATAGGGCGACAGGTCCCTGGCGTATCCCTTGTCGATCAGGCTCCAGACGTTCCACGAATCCGGCAGCACATAGATATCCGTCGATGCATCCCTGCTCTGAACGGCGGAGATGAACTGCGCGCGGCTGACGGAGAAATCGTTGTCGATCACCAGCGGGATCTCCGGGTGATCGCTCATGAAGGCGGGAATCATGTACGGGTCGAAGCCGTAGCCCCGTACCACCAGCGGCGATTCCTCCTCCGCCTGCGCCGCCCAGGGCATCGTCCACAAAGCCATAATCAGAAGCCATACAAAGCATTTCCGCATGTTCAGGATCTCCTTTCTCTCTGCGATGGATGGGTGGGATGTTCGGTTACATACATGGGTTTCTGCGCATAAAACGCCTTCGGGAACACGGCCTTTTTGACAAATCATTCCACTATGGAAACGATCCGGAAGCGAAAAAGCTTCCCATAATATTTCATTTGGCTTTCAGGCTGGCCCCCGGAAGGGATTGCGCCCATGTCCCGAGGCATGACGGAATCTGTGCGCGGCCCGCGTTTCCTGTCGGGGCACAAAAAAGGCCGGCTTTGCGTCATGCAAAACCGGCGTTCCCAGGCGGTGCGCTGCGCCTCCATCGGCGATGTGCATCAGGCGTTGTCTTCCCGTTCTATAAACCAGTACGGCTCGTCGTGGAACAGGACGGCGATGCTGCCCTCCACCTCGCACACATAGCGGATTCCCTGCCCGCCCGCCTTGCGTGACGCGGCCTGACGCACATCCAGCACCCGATCGATGCGAAAGGCCGGTCCATCCTCCTCCCGGAACAGCAATGGCCGGATGCGTCCATCCAGCTCAAAATCGGCCCGGACCTTCACATAGCGCTTGCACGGGTTTTCCGGCCTTCGGTCCTTTGCCTCCATGAAGCCTTTTCCTCCTTATCCCGCGTAAAACGGCACGGGATGCACCGTATGATCTTCCTTGGGGTTGATCTGCGCGTATTGCCCATCCGTGAGCACCACCGCCCGGCGCACGATCTGATGCCCGAAGCGGCGGCGCAGCCCGTCGATGGCGCTTTCCAGCCGCTCGGTTTTGATGCGCCTCGCCTCGTCGCCCAGAAAGTCGAGCTGTACAGGCGCGTCGTCCGGGGTCAGCGCAGAGCAGCTTAGCCCCACGCTTCGGTAGGGAAAGCCGCCGGAAAACCGCCTATCAAAGAGCCGCATGGCTGCCTGCGCAATTTCTCCGGTCAGTCTGGTGGCGCGCGGCAGCATCTGCTGGCAGGAGCGGGTCACAAGTTCGGTATTGCGCGCGCTGATGCTGACGCACCGGGCCCGCAGCCCTTCCTGCCGCAGCCGCGCCGCCACGGATTCAGCCAGCAGATAGTAAAGGCATCGTGCATCGGCCATGGTTTCAAGGTCGTGCGGCGGAGTGGTGCTGTTGCCTATGGACTGGATGGCCATTCGCTCATCCGCCGGCATTACGGGCGAGCGGTCCAGCCCTGCGGCATATGCCTTGAGCATCAGCCCCGGCTTTCCAAGCCGGCTGCGCAGGCATTCCGCGTCAAACCGCGCCAGATCGCCGATGGTACGAACGTTCATATCCGCCAGCTTGCGCCGCGTCGCCGGGCCGACGAACAGCAGATCGCCCACGGGCAAAGGCCAGACCATATCCCGGAAGGAATCCGGCGGGATGACCGTGACCGCGTCCGGCTTTTTCATGTCGCTGCCCAGCTTGGCAAAGATCTTGTTGAACGATACCCCCACCGACACCGTGATGCCCAGCTCGCGCTTCACCCGGAGCCGAATCTCATGGGCGATCCGCTCCCCGTCCCGAATCGTCAGGCCGGGGTTGCTAAGATCGATCCACGCCTCGTCCAGCCCGAAGGATTCCACACGGTCGGAGTACTCCTCATAGAGCCTGCGCATACGCCTGCTGAAACGGATGTAGAGCGCGTAATCCGGCGGCACGCAGATCAGGTCCGGGCACTTCTGCCGCGCCTGCCAGATGGCTTCCCCGGTCTGTACGCCGAACTGCTTTGCGATCTGG
>DBFXIC010000177.1:0-6492 GCA_048455095.1 Anaeromassilibacillus sp. | reverse complement strand
GATTAGGGAGGAAAGCCTCACATGAAGCCAACGGCGGAGATACTGGCAAGCATCAGTCAGAACTCAAGCTCCCACCCCGAAGAGGTATTCACAAAGCTCTATCGCTACATGCTCAGGCCGGATATCTACTTTTTGGCTTATAAACATCTGTATGCCAACAATGGCGCTGCTACGCCTGGTGTAGACAAAGATGATACGGCAGACGGGTTCAGCGAAGCGAAGGTCGCGCGTATCATCGAAAGTCTGAAGGACGGGAGCTATCAGCCCAGACCTGTTCGCCGCACATACATTGATAAAAGGAACGGCGGCGGCAAGAAGCGTGCGCTGGGCCTGCCCGGATTTACAGATAAGCTGGTTCAGGAAGTTCTCAGAATGATTCTGGAAGCAGTGTATGAACCTGTATTTTCGACGCAGTCACACGGATTTCGCCCAGGGCGCAGTTGTCATACAGCGTTAAAGGACATCAAGCATGGTTTTCCCGGCGTAAGATGGTTCATTGAAGGAGATATAAAGGGATGCTTTGACAACATCGATCACAATGTCCTGATTTCTATCATCGGGCGAAAAATCAGGGACGCGCGTTTGTCACAGCTCATCTGGAAGTTCCTTAGAGCAGGATATATGGAGAACTGGAAGTACAATGCCACTTACAGCGGCACTCCGCAGGGCGGTATTGTTTCGCCAATTCTTGCCAACATCTATCTGAATGAGTTGGATAGGCACGTGGAGGAACTGCAAAAAGTCTTCGGAGCGCCCAGCAAAGTATATCTTACCCACGAGTATACGCTGGCTGCAAGCAGACTTGGCAAACTGCGCGCTAAAATCAACAGGGCGCAGGGAGAAGAACGCGACCGCCTTATCGCAAAACATAGGGAACTGCGTAAGGCACTGCTCAAAATCCCTGCGAAATCCCATACTGACAAGCGAATTTGCTATGTTCGGTACGCGGATGACTTTTTGATAGGCGTATGCGGCAATAAGCAGGAATGTGAACAGATCAAGGCTAACCTGCAGGACTTCATTGCAACCACGCTGCGCATGGAGCTGAGTGAAGAAAAGACGCTGATTACGCACAGCAACCAGTACGCCCGATTTCTGGGTTACGACGTGAGAGTACGCCGTGATGGTACGGTAAAGCGCCTGCCCGGTCTATCGCCAAGGCGAACCCTTAGCAATAAGGTCGAGCTGAGTATACCCCTGCAGGAAAAAATAGAGACATTTCTCTTTACCAAAGGGGTTGTTGAGCAGCGCGGCGGCAAATTGGTTCCGATATGGCGCAAGAGCTTGACACGGCTATCTCCCCTGGAAATCGTTGATACCTACAATGCAGAGCTGCGAGGAATATGCAACTACTACTGCATGGCGAGCAACTACGCGTCACTGAACTATTTTTCATACCTGATGGAGTACAGCTGCCTGAAAACGCTTTCCGCCAAGGCAAGACGAAGCCTTCGCAAAACGTTGGCCGCATATAAAGACGGGCATGGAAAATGGGGCATTCCCTATGAAACGAAGACAGGGAAGAAGCGCATGTACTTTGCGAACTGGCAAAAGTGCAGAAAGGAGGCGTCAGCCTGTAACGATACAATCAATGACGTCTTCATGATGCACAACCATAATCGCAATTCCCTTGAAGCACGGTTGAAAGCCAAAGTTTGTGAGTTGTGCGGTACAACGCAAGGAGAATTGTTTGAGTTGCACCATGTACGGAAAGTCAAAGATCTCAATGGGAAGGAACGGTGGGAGCAGTGCATGATTGCGAAACGGCGTAAAACGCTGGTCGTTTGTAAACCATGTCACAACGCTATCCACCATGGGAGCAAGAGCCAATGATTGAAGGAGTATTGATGGGGAGCCGGATGCATCGAGAGGTGCAAGTCCGGTTCCGAGAGAGGTCTGTGCAGACCTGTTACAGCAATGTAATAAGGCGGTACTTTCCTACTCTACACCAGCGGCGGCGTGGGCGTCAGGGAAGCCATCGGCACCGACAAGACCTTCTCCAGCAAGTATGGCGGCAACGGCTGTCCTGATAAGTCCGCCAACGGCATGTTCACCTATGCAAAGAGCAAGGGCTGTGCCTGGGGAACGATTGATACGCTGCCGGAGATTCCAGGCGTTGCACTTCGCTCCGACGGTCATGTCGGTGTGTATGTCGGTGACGGCTGCGCTGTCGAGGAGCGCGGTTTTTCGTATGGCTGTGTGAAGACCAAGGTGTCCTCCCGCAAGTGGACACACTGGTTTCAACTGCCCTTCGTGGATTATGGCGATGCTGTATTCACAGGCGGCTCTTATGTCAAGCCAGATACCGCAGAAGCCGTGTACACTCTGGGCACCCGTACTCTGAAGAATGGCAGCAAGGGTACGGATGTAAAGGCTATGCAGGAATTCCTCCTGCAGCTGGAATACAGTCTGCCCAAGTATGGTGCTGACGGCGAGTTCGGTTCTGAAACTGAAAAGGCCCTCAAGAAGTTCCAGAAGAAGGTTGGAATCAAGCAGGACGGCATCTACGGCAGCGAGACCCATACGGCGCTGATGGACGCTGTGGCTGACGATGATGACGGCAAAGAACAGCCCGAAACTGAGAAACCGGAGGTGCAGACTCCTGCCACGAAGCAGGTGCGCATCGTCTGCGCCAGCGGCTCTGTCAACATCCGCGTGGGCAATGACACCAAGTACAGCCGCATCACCTCCGTGAAGGATGGTGCGACCTTCGAATGGATCGCCACTGCGGAGAACGGCTGGCACGCCATCGTGGTCAATGCTCAGGTGGGGTGGGTGTCCGGGAAGTATTCGCAGGTCGTCTGACGAACATATATAATGTAGAAACGCACATTGGGGCCGGAGCAATCCGGCCTCATTTCTTGTATATGGCGGCATAGATGGTCATGCCAGAAAGGAATTGCCTCGTGACAAACGCTGAGAAGCCTTTTTCGGTGCTCCTGAGATTTCCTAAGATTTCCTACCTTACCTCGAAATGCCTTGCTACATCTCACGGCGGTTTATTTGACGCTTACGGAGAGTGTGCCGTGTACCGGCAAAACTATCTCCGCAACCATTATGCAGAGCGTGACAAACAACACCTTTTTCTTTTCCGTTTTTCAGCATCCCTGCGCGACATGTATTTTTTGTATCATACATATTTGTTTGCGGGCTCAAAGTACGCTGCTTGTACTTGTCATTGACA
The DNA here is from genome assembly GCA_048455095.1 of Anaeromassilibacillus sp. Lineage (GTDB taxonomy): Bacteria > Bacillota > Clostridia > Oscillospirales > Acutalibacteraceae > Anaeromassilibacillus. The sequence continues at coordinate 3,308 of DBFXIC010000177.1, read as the reverse complement.
AATACGTCAACAATATTTACTGCCATGCATCGCTGAAATATAATATGAAATATAATATAAGTAAGCTTATGTTTTAGAGAGGAGCGTGCGTGGATGAAACGCAAGCACTGCAGGAGAATGGCTGCTCTTTTTGCGGCGGTTATGCTGCTGTCCGCATTTCCGGCGGCGGCGGAACAGGCGTATACCACCTATACAAGCGAAGCGCTGAGGCTCTCTTTTCAGGTGGACGCTGGCTACAGCGTTACGGAAAGGGATGGCTATATATGGGTCTATCCCGGGGAAACCGCCTCTAATTTCCGCCTGACATGGGCGGAGGAGGGCGATGTGAACAAAGAGGACTTCTTTGCCCAGACGGGCGAAGCGCTGCGCGCCGCCATGGGCGGGAGTATGGTGTACGATCCCGGCACGCAGAGCCAGCCTATGGATATGCGGGGCATCCCCATGGACGCCATGATGTATGCCTATACCGACGCGCAAAGCGGCCAGATCATAGAGGGCGCTTATCTGTGGGAACAGCGGGAGGGCTACAGCATACTTTACGGCGCGGCATATATCCCGGCGGAGGCCGACGCGGTGCTGTCCGGGCTGGTGCTGGCCTCGCAAACGTTTTCGCCCGTTGCGGAGGGCGCTCAGGAAAAAGTACCGGAGGGCGGAGCACTTTCCGAATGGATGGCGGCGCTTTATCAGGACTGCATGGAGATCGCGCAGGCCACGGCAGCGTTTGCCCGGAGTTATCAGGCGTCCGTGAACAATGCCGATACGGCTTACGCCGCCGAAATGCAGGCGTACGCGGCGCTGTGCAGGGAGAAGCTGGAAAAGGTTTCCGCCTGCCGGAGCGCACTGGAGGGCATGAAGGGAATGGTTTCTGGCGGAGAAGGCGCCTTTCAGTATGAGAACGCGCTGGAGGCCTGCCGCATCGCGGAAAGCCTGCTGGCCTTTTATATCGGGTACTACGATTCCAGCGACCCGCTCGGGGCGTATCAGCAAAAGGCCGCGCAGGGAATGTACGCCTCGGAAGCCGATTCCCTCAACGCCATGTATATCGCCATGGGCGATGTCAAGGAGAATTATCAGGCTCTGGCATGCCCGCCGGCCATGACGCAGACATGGCCCTTGTATATCCGTCAGATCGACGCCTTCCAGGAAAAGCTGTATGCTGATTACAAGGCGGCGCTGCTGGACGACGCGCTGATGGATTTTTCCGCAACGCAGCTTCTTATGCGCCAGCCTTACCTGATGCTGCGCTATGAAATACTGATGTACGCCGTCATAGAGCAGCAGTTTGTCAACCTGGCCAACATGCTGACGCTGGAGGATGATACCGGCGAGCAGCAGATATGGGTGGATTACTCGATGGCCGAAGAAATCTATCCTAACCTGTATCCCTCCATGGATTCGGCGGTGAACCTGGCGCTGAGCACGGATGCGGGGAAAACCCGGCTGCTGGTCGAGGTGGAGATCGAGGGCTTTTCGCAAAAATACCAGCGGACGGTGAACGTGGGGCCGGAGATCACCTATCTGATGATCAAGCCCCCGGCCATGAGCGGCCTGACCAGCCTGGGAAGCGGACGCGAGACGCAGATCACGCTGCGCGTGACCCAAATGGATACCGGCGAACTGCTGGTCGCGGAGAGCAAAACGATCACGTTGCACAGCATATACGATTTTACGATGCTGAACAGCGAGTTCGGCGTGATCGAACCGTACAACCTGCTGGCGTGGCTCCGGCCCGACGCGGAGGAGGTTTTGGCGCTGCGGCGCGAGGCCATCTACTGGCTGGAAACCAACGCTGGCGCGGGTTACAGTTCCCTGCCCGGCTATCAGCTCGCCTATCCGGACGGTACCGACGAGCCATCTACCACCGTACTGCAGGCCATGGCCATACAAGGTGCGATCAGCGATATTGGCGTGCGCTATAACATGGGACCGTATTCCTTTGGCGGCTCGCAGCGCGTGCTGACCCCCGATGCGGTGATCCAGAGCCGGTCGGGCATCTGCATTGAAACCGCGCTTCTGATGGCGTCCGCCCTGCAGTCGGCGCAGATGCACGCCATGATCATCATCACCCCGGGACACGCGCAGGTGGCGCTGGAAACCTGGGAAAACAGCGGCACGTACTACCTGCTGGAGACGACCATGCTGCCCTATAACGCGACCGAGGAGGAAACGATGCCCTTTGCCCGCTTCCTGACGGCGGACGAATGGCGGGAGTATCTCTCCGGAGACGGCGTATATGTGATCGACTGCGACCTTGCGCAGACGCTCGGCATCCGTGGGCTTGCCTGAGCGGGAGAATGACAAAAGCATTTCGGGCGCGGGCGCGCTCTGAAATCAGATTGAGAAAAAAGGAGAGGATATCATGAAGAAATTATTGGCGGTACTGTTGGCGGCGCTATTGCTCGCCGCGCCGGCATTCGCCCAGACGGCGAGCTTGGCGGGTGAATGGACGATGACGAAGACAGTCGCAAGCGGCGTGGTCATGTCGCCGGAAGCCTATGGCCTCAGCATGACGATTGTCCTTAACCCCGACGGTACGGCTTTTGCCAGACAAACCATCAACGGTGCTCCTATGGAAGAGAACGGGACGTGGGCGCAGGCCGGCAACACGGTCACGATCACCAGCCAGCTCACCGGAGAGGTTTCGACGTTCACGCTCCAGTCGGACGGCACGCTGCTGGCCATGGTGGACGGCGTGGCCATGTACTTTACGCAGACCGCAGCCGCGCCGCAGGCGACGAACGCGCCCGGCGGAGGGCTGCTGCCGGACGGCCTGCTGCCCTCCACGGGCGGCACGGCTCCCGCCACGGGCAGTTTTGAGGGCCAGTGGGTGCTGACGCAGGCTTCCGCAAACGGCCAGACCATTGACCCAGCGGCCATGGGTGTGCAGATGACCGCGACCTTCAACGCCGGCGGAAGCGGCACAATCTGGGACGGCGAGGAATCGCTCGCCTGCACCTGGGTGCAGAACGGCTCCACCGCCACCGTGACGGAGCAGGATGGATACACCTGGACGTTTGTCATGCAGGCGGACGGCACGATCAGCGTCGATGTAGACGGCATAACGCTGTTTATGGCGCGTCAGGGCGGCGCGGCTTTGCCCTCGACCGTGAATCCCCCCGCTGCTGCGGGCGGGCAGACCGTAACCGGAAACGGCTTTACCCTGCAGGTTCCGCAGGGCTGGATGGAATTGAACGAAGCCACGCTTCAGCAGCTGATACAGACCTACGGTCAGGCGGCTGTGGACGCTGCCGGGCTCAGCCAGCAGCTGCAGTATGCCCAGTCGATGGGCATTCTGCTGTATTACTCGG